>CAZSYU010000061.1:4957-6346 GCA_964611345.1 uncultured Pseudomonadales bacterium | reverse complement strand
TTAAGCGCGGTCAGAGCGTCTATATCCAACCGTCCAGATCCAACCGTCCAGATCCAACCGGTCGAGCCATGGCGAAGATGACGACAGAGGCGAGCGCCAGCGCCTTCTATTAACTTCACTCACTTTACTCACTTCACTCACTTCACTCGCTTTACCCGAATGGACGGGGCCTTGTCATTTACCCGGGCGAGGAAGCTCCCCAACGCGCCTTTTTTAATGGTCAACTTATCGGGATTAGCCTTGCCCAAACGTAGCCTGCCTCGTTCTGTTTGCTGCCAGACTTCGCCATTTTCGAGGTTAAAACGAATATAGCCATTCCGGCCATAGGGCTGTGCGCTCTGTATTGTCAGGGTGCGCTTTTTCGGTGTCTCGTCTTTCCTTAACGGAATGAACTTTTCGGGGTCGTTATCTTTTGCTTGTGGCGTTGCTTGTGGCGTTGCTTGTGGCGTTGCTTGTGGAATGCCAGCAGTTTCCTGCCCGCCACTTTGGGGCTCAACGCGGGTTTGCGCCTCATCACCAATCGGCGTGATGGTCACGCCTGCCTCGCGCAGCTTGGCTGTCTCGGTCCGGAAACAGGCGAGCTCGGCGTCTGGTTCGGTCAGCGCTTCGCAGGCGAAAATACCTGCGAGCGACTCTGAAGTTTGTGCTGCAGCAAGCTGCGGCGCCAGAATTAAAATCAGCGCTAGGAGCACATTGTTTGTCTTCAATCGCAGCATCATTCGGTGATCAGATCTTAGCGAGATTTCGGCTAAAATTATCACATATCGTATTCAACCTGCGAATCTCGTATCTCAACCTCTGAGACAGATGCGTTAGAGGAAGTGTCTTCGGAGAGGGTCAAAGTGGAGAGCACCGAGACCGACATCAAGACAAAGCCCCAACCAACAACAATCAGTGCGACACAACGAATCATTGATTTCAGCATGACGTCGAACTCCACCGAGGCAGCAGCCAGAGGACTCACCTGCTGGCGTCGCTCGCGTGGCGCTTCATCAACTATCCGGTTAACGGGAGCGCTCTCGGCAGGACCGTCGATGATCCTAAACGTCTCGATCATGGTGATGTTGCTTCGTTGTAGCCAGGTTACTTAGTTAGAAGCAAGCACACCATTCATCGGTTCATTTTTTTAATCCAGCCGGAGCCTGTTCGGACAACTCTTCTCAGAGACAGCTATCCTCCCCCACGACCCCTAGTTATCCAGGGCGCCGGCAAAGATCCAATCACAAATCAAGTCGATCGTTGATTGTGGCAATGGAGTAGCGCCCAGTGGCATTTGCAAACCGAAAAAAATTGGGCCCACCCTCTAACTTACGGATAATACTGAGTTAGCTGGCCTCTGATTCAGTCTCTGATTCAGTCTCTGATTCAGTCTCTTGGGCCTCAGCCAGA
>CAZSYU010000061.1:0-4857 GCA_964611345.1 uncultured Pseudomonadales bacterium | reverse complement strand
CTCTGATTCAGTCTCTGATTCAGTCTCTGATTCAGTCTCTTGGGCCTCAGCCAGATCCCGCAGCCGCGTCATCACCCGCACGGTTTCGTGGCGAAAATTCTTCCCCAATAACGCATGGGCCAACCAGCGCAGAGAACCACGAAAATTCACCTCGTGGGTGAACACCGTGCGGCCATCGGCATCTTCTTCGAAGTACCGGCGCAGCTCGATCGCCTGGTATAGAGGTATTTTCAACCGCTCGACAAACCCTGTGGGGGCGTTCACCTCGATCAATTCGAATCTTGTCTTTGGCGCGCCTCTGGCTTTCACATAACCCTCGGCACCAACAACAAAGTCCGCATCATCGATCAAATGGGAATACTCCAAAATCGTGTCGTAGGTTTTCCAGTTCTCTACATCCGACCAAAGACGCCAAATCGTTGCTTTACTGGCATCGGTTGCAACCGACAATTTGAATGAATAGTTTGGCAATCGCTCCACACAATCCACAGTTACCGGCGTGGCTGGCGTGCAGGACTCCGGTTCAGCATGGATTGCGGCGCCGCCCCACCCTGTTAACAACCCAGTCACAAACGCGAGGGCTGGCCAGTTACTTCTCATGCCGACTTCTCATGCGGACAGGGCCACCTTGCCAACCACCACTTCATTACCCCTACCGGGTTTGTCGGGCACATTTAGTGCCAGTATGAGTGAGCAGACGGCAAAACCAACGCCTAACAAAAACACTACCGAGGGCGAGTTAAGCCACACAAAACCCAACAGCGCCGGAATCGCTACCGCCGCGATGTGGTTAATGGTGAAGGACACCCCTGCGGTACCTGCCATGTCTTCCGGGTCACCGATTTTTTGCAGGTAGGTTTTCATGGCAATAGCCAGCGCAAAAAACAGGTGATCGATCACGTACAGCACCGCGGCAAGCGTTGCGTCATTCACAAAGGCGTAGCCCGTGAATACCAGAATCAAACCACCGTACTCCAGTATCAGTGCACGACGCTCGCCGATGCGCCCGATCAGCGCACCAATGCGTTCAGCAAAAAGGAAGTTGAAGGTTTGGTTGATCAGGTACAGCAGCACAATCTGCTCGGGTTCGTAGCCAAACTTCTCAACCATCATGAAGGCGGCGAATACCACGAAGATCTGCCGGCGCGCGCCTGAAAAGAAGGTCAAGGCGTAATACAGCCAATAGCGGCGGCGTAAAAACAGCTCCATGGTTTGGGTGCTGTCAGCGCTAAAGGTGGGAAAGCCTACCTTCATATACACAGCCAAACCAACGCAGGTGCCGCCCGCCAGCAAGTAGATCCATACAAAATCCACTTCGAGCCAGCTTAACAGCACCCACAGCAACGCATACACCACAATCGAGGTAAGCGCGCCGACTGAGATCATGCGCCCCAGTAACTGTGGTGCCTCATCCCTGTGCAACCATTGCAGACTCAGGCTCTGTTTTACGGTTTCGAAATAATGAAAGCCGATGCTCATTAACAGCGAGGTGAAGTACAGCCCGTACTCGCTCGGAAACACGCCTGTGAGAGCCACGCCGAGCCCCAGTACCGCAAGGGAAACAATGGCAAAGGTCTGCTCGCGCAGTACCAGCAGCACAAACACCGCTGTGAAAGCCAGAAATCCCGGCACCTCGCGCACGCTGTGCAAAATGCCTATTTCGGCCCCAGTAAAGGCCGCTCGCTCGACCACAAAGTTGTTGAGCAACGCAAGCCAGGTGGCCCAGGCCACGGGCATGGCAATGCTCATCAGCATCAGCAATCGAATCTGTTGGGGGGGTGTACGCATGAGCAGCAATCAGGGACTGATTCAACAGTTTAATTGCAATGCACTTGCAGTCACAATCGCGGTTTCTGACGCCGCCTGCGCCCCAGCGCACGGATTCACAGCCTAAGGATTCCGCCATGCCTACCAACCCCAAGTCACCGAGCGCCCTGACAGACGCCAGAACCATCCTGCGTGGCAATACATTGCAGGACGAGGCCGCCCTTGTGCAGCAGATGCTTGCCAACTACCCCCTGACTGACGAACAAATCGGCCAGATCACCGCGGACGGCACGAGACTCGTACGCGACTGCCGCAAGCGCGGTGATGACAAATCGATACTCGACGCATTCCTTGCCCAGTTTGGCCTGTCGAACAGCGAAGGCGTTGCGCTGATGTGCCTGGCCGAGGCCCTGCTGCGGGTGCCCGATGCCGATACCGCGGATGAGCTCATTGCCGAGAAAGTGCTCGCGGGCGACTGGAACGAACATTTGCGAGCGTCAGATTCGCTGTTCGTTAATGCTTCCACCTGGGCGCTGATGCTCACCGGGCGAGTAATTTCTCTGAACCCCGACATGGTCGATGATGCCCCGTCCTGGTTGGGTGGACTGGTAGCGCGTGCTGGGGAGCCCGTGATTCGCAGTGCCATGCAGCAGGCCATGCGTATTCTTGGCGGCGAGTTTGTGCTGGGGCAAACCCTGCCGAACGCGCTGGAGCGCGCTGACGGCATTTGTTCGTTCGACATGCTCGGCGAAGGCGCACGCACCGAGGCCGCCGCCCAAAAGTATTTCACGGCTTACGCCGATGCGATTACAACGCTTGCGGAGGAAGGGGAAGCCAGTGTGGCACCAGAGCAAAGCAACGGTATTTCAGTGAAACTGTCAGCCCTGCACCCCAACTACGATTCGCTGCATCAAGAAACTGACCTGCCTGTCGTTATCGAGCGCGCCAGAGAACTTGCGCGCATGGCCGCCAAGGCCAACCTCAACTTTACCCTCGACGCCGAAGAAGCGGCACGCCTCGATATCTCACTGACGCTGTTCGAGGCGCTCGCTCGTGACCCTGAGACCGCAGGTTGGGAAGGCCTTGGATTGGCCGTGCAGTGTTACAGCCGCCGCGCGCTGGATGTGATGCACTGGCTGGTCGCCCTCGCCGACGACAGCAACCGACGCTTTATGGTGCGACTGGTAAAGGGCGCTTATTGGGACACCGAGATAAAACGCGCGCAGCAACTTGGTCTTGCCAGCTACCCGGTGTTTACACGTAAGCTCGCGACCGACCTAAGCTATTTGTCGTGCGCAAACTATGTGTTACAGAACGAGGCGCAAATCTATCCTCAGTTTGCCACCCACAACGCACACACTGTGACCGCGATTCTGAACATGACGCCGCGCCGCAACTTTGAGTTTCAACGCCTGCACGGTATGGGGGAACTGCTCTTTGATCAGTCCGAAAAACACTTTAAAAACATGCCCGCCGTGCGCGTGTACGCCCCAGTTGGGGCCCACAAGGAGTTGCTTGCCTATCTGGTGCGCCGCTTGCTCGAAAACGGCGCCAATTCCTCATTTGTGAATCGCTTTCTCGACCAGGACACACCCGCTGAGTTTCTGCTGCGGGATCCGGGCCGTGTATTGCGCAACCTGCCAAGCCTCACCCACCCCGACATTCCGACCCCTGCGGACATGTACGGCGCCGAACGGCGCAACTCCATCGGCATTGATATTTACGACACTGGTGCAAATTCTGAACTCAGTGTGGCGCTGGGAAGTTGGCACAACCACCAATGGCAAGGGGTATCTGTAATCGGCGGCGAACTCGTGCCAGCAGCTGAACCAATCGCCACCGTCAACCCGGCCAATGCCCAGGATCAAACCGGTACCGTCAGCAATGCTGATGCGGCGAGCATAGACTCCGTCATGCTATCGGCGGCGGCCGCTCAGCCCACGTGGGATCAACTGGGTGGCGACGGACGCGCTGTTGTTATCCAGCGCATGGCACAACTCATTAGTGAAAACCGCGCAGAGCTGATTGCATTGCTGCAACGCGAGGCCGGTAAAACGCTCGACGACGCGCTGGGTGAAGTGCGCGAGGCTGAGGACTTTTGTCGCTACTACGCGGCACAAGCTGCCGCAGAATTTGCACAGCCCACGCAGCTACCCGGCCCTACCGGTGAAACCAACGAACTCAGCCTGCACGGTCGCGGGGTATTTGTTTGTATTTCGCCGTGGAACTTTCCGCTGGCCATCTTTGTTGGCCAGATTGCTGCCGCCCTCGCCGCTGGCAACGCCGTCGTGGCAAAGCCGGCTGAGCAAACCCCACTCATCGCCACCCGGACGGTGCAGCTATTGCACGCTAGTGGTGTGCCGGGTGATGTGCTTACCTTGTTGCTTGGCCCTGGTTCGGTGATTGGGGCCGGACTGGTGGACCATCCTTTAACCGCTGGTGTTGCCATGACGGGCTCTACCGGCACCGCCCAGCGCATCAACCGCGCGCTCGCCGCGAAAGAAGGACCCATAGTTCCGCTGATTGCCGAAACCGGTGGCCAGAACGCGATGTTTGTCGACTCCACCGCCCTGCCAGAACAGGTCACCGACGACCTGGTGCTTAGCGCGTTTTTGTCTGCGGGACAGCGCTGCAGCGCGGTGCGCGTGCTGTACGTGCAGGACGACATTGCCGACGGCGTGCTGGACATGCTCAAAGGCGCCATGGATCAGCTCACGCTGGGCGACCCCTGGCAGCACAGCACTGACATAGGGCCCATCATCGATGGACGCGCCCGCGCCGCACTGGCGGACCATGTAGAAGCCATGCGCGCTAAGGGCAAGCTGCTGCATCAACCTGATGAACCCAGTGGGCTTGGCAGCCAGAATTTTCTGGCACCCGCCCTGATAGAGCTGGGAAGCATCGCAGAACTTGATCGCGAACACTTCGGTCCGCTGCTACACGTGGTGCGCTTTGCCGCCGACGATTTAGAGCAGTGCCTGCAAGAACTGAATGCCACCGGCTTCGGACTAACCCTTGGTGTGCATTCGCGTCTGAATGCGCGCGCCGAAAAGATCTTTGCCGCGAGTGCGGCCGGGAACGTGTATGTGA
>CAZSYU010000060.1:0-23440 GCA_964611345.1 uncultured Pseudomonadales bacterium | reverse complement strand
GAAGAGTTGCGAAAAGTTGCCAGCAGAAGCAGCAGGTTATCCAGAATGGCTCGTTTGAATTGGTCGGGACGGCAGGATTTGAACCTGCGACCACCACACCCCCAGTGTGGTGCGCTACCAGACTGCGCTACGCCCCGAACGCGCGCATCATACCGCAGAGTAACCCGCAAACCATAGTCACACCGGGTAATTCGAGCCTAATTCAGCGTATCAAACTGACGATTACTCCGGGAGCCGTCGGGTACATCCGAGATATTCAGGCGCGCAAGCTCGAGGGCTGATTTGGCCCGGATCTGCAACACAGGCGACTTAAAAAACCAGACCGACGCACGCTGCAGATAGGGCATGGCTTCCTCGAAGCGCCCTAACCGGCGCAGGCTTTCACCCAGGGCAAAACTGACCCCGGGCGACCATGGCGCGCCGTCAAAAGCCTCGCGGAGCAAAACGGAAGCCCGCTCGGCATCCCCACTCTGCAACAGGGCAACACCGTAATAGGCTTTAAACTCCGTGTTATCGGGCATGAACTCAAGGGCTCGCGCGTAGCTTTGCATGGCGCGTGGCAGTAGCTGTGGGCAGCTTGATCGCACAGCAACGTCTGCCGTACGTTCTGACACATACCGAGAAGAACGACAGATAAGGCTCACCGTATCGGCGAAGTCAAAGTTCACCCGCGGATCTTCCGGCGCCTGCTCCAATGACCGCTCAACCAGCTCGAGCGCTTTCGACATCCGTCCGGAGAGGCGTTGGGTGACCCCCATCCCTGCCAACACTGGCGCAGAGTCGGGCGCCTCAGCCAGGGCCCGGGTATAAAGTTTGCGGGCAACATCAGGACTGACCGGCGCCACTAGCCGGCCGAGCCGATCCGCAAGCTCGGTGAGTTCCAAGGGCCTGCGCTTGAATCTGGGATCGTAATCAAACTGACTCATCGGGATGGCAACGCGGGGAATCGCGCTCTTGCGCCGAATATAGCGCCGCAAGTCGCGTTCAAGATCTTCGCTGAGTCCCGCAAAGTGATGTTGCAGTGCGGCCTCTGGTTCCCGGCCCTGCTGAATGTCGAGCACATAGTCGGCCAATAAATGATCCCGGCGCGGCAACCCGGCGTGATGACCAAGCAGCAGCATATGGATCAAAGACCATGACTGGGCATAAAAAATCGGGTTGGTGGGAATGCCGGCCAACCGACGTCGCACGCGCCGCTCTGCCCGACTCTCGGCGCCGTCTTTCGCTGCAGCCCCCAGCACCGAACCATGCCCTGCTTCCAGCAGGAAAGGCGAGCCGGCACGAAAAATGTTGTCTACGGGGAAACGCTGGCGATCATAGAGACTTTGCAGGCGTCGCGACGGCACTTCACCCACAATGACTTCACCAGGCCCTTGGGCTTCACCGCCTCTCTCACGGGAGAACCGGGTTGCGGCAAAAAACTCGGCCAGCCCTTCTTCGTACCAGGGGGGAAAGTGGCTGCCGCCGACCGCGCGCAGCAAGAAGTGCACGTACTCGTGAAAGGCCACCGAGTTGGGCAAATCCGAGTCCTGCTCGGGCGCAATCACCATGACACTCTTGCGCAGGCCGGGGCGCATGAAGCCGTAGGTTTCCGGCGAATTGAACAGCCGCACCAGATAGGTACGCCGGCTCAGCATATAGACATCGATGCGATCTTCTTCGGCCACCGGTTGGGCGTCTCGCGCCCGGCGCAGCACCGGATCGCGGCGTGCCGTTTCACCCTGGAGTTCCGTGGCGAACCCCATCGTGGCACGTACATAGGTGCGAAACAGTTCCATATCGTGAATCTGCCGGCTCACCACGTTCGGCTCGGCGTCACTTATGAAGCGAAAGTGGCGACTTTCATACACCCACCACTCGCGTTCGAGGATATGGTTCACACCCCAGCCAAAGTAGGCCTGGGCATTGCCAGCCATGCTGCCAAGCCATACGCCCAGCAACACCCGGCTTATGGATTTCACCCACCCTGATGCCATGTGCCCAACCTGTCTCAAATGGCCAGTAACCCTCACGTCGAATGCCCAGCGTACCACTCTGCGCAGGGAACGGAACCGGCAACCCGGGGTGGGGTAAAATCGTGTCAGACCAGAATTGCGCGGCCCGCTCCACAGTGAGATGCTGAGTGATCGCGGGCGACAAAAACACAGGAATCCAAGATGAAGTGGCGTGGCGGACGACGGAGCAGCAATGTAGAAGACAGACGTGGCCAGACGGGCGCCCGCGGTGGTGGTGGCATGAAAATGGGCGGCGGTATCGGTGGCGTGGGCATCATTCTGCTCATCATCGTCTTTTTAACGGGCGGGAACCCCATGAGTCTGCTGGGGGACATGCTCGGCGGTCAGCCACAGGGCCAGTTCGATTCATCCTTCGGCACTTCTAACCAAAGCAATCAGGGTGCAACTCGCAGTGCGGCAGAAAACGACCAGGCTGACTTTGTATCCGTGATTCTCGCCGACACCGAAGACACCTGGAGCGCGATCTTTCGCGCGGCAGGTGCCCGCTATCAGCCTCCCAAACTCGTCATGTTTACAGATCGGGTGCAGTCTGCCTGTGGTGCAGGAAGCGCTGCCTCAGGGCCGTTCTATTGCCCGGGCGATAGCAAGGTCTATATCGACCTCAGTTTCTTTGCGCAGTTGGAGCGCATGGGCGCCCGCGGTGACTTCGCTCGCGCCTACGTGATTGGTCACGAGGTGGCGCACCATATTCAAAATCTGCAGGGCATTTCCATGCAGGTGCAACAAGCCCGACGCCGGGCCAGCAAAACTGAAGCCAACCAGATGAGCGTGCTCACTGAACTGCAGGCGGATTGTTACGCCGGAGTGTGGGCCTATCACGCGGAACAGCAGCGCGATCTACTGGAGCGCGGTGACATAGAAGAAGGTATGCAAGCGGCCGCCAGCATTGGCGACGATGCGATTCAACGCGGCGCTGGCGCGCGCGTGCGACCCGAGAGTTTCACTCATGGGTCGTCACAACAGCGCGTTGAATGGTTCCGGCGCGGCATCACCACGGGCGACATCGCCCAGTGTGATACGTTTTCAGCCGCTCGGCGCGGCTGAGAAACCTGATAGCTAGGCTTTTAACACCCGCAGTACGTCCTCGAGCTCGACCACCATCTGCTTGATAAGCAGCTTGTACTGAGTAACGTCTTGCTTGGCTTCTTCGCCCTGCAAACGCTTACTCGCACCACTAATGGTAAACCCTTGATCGTACAGCAGGGCTCGAATCTGCCGGATGATGATCACATCCTGGCGTTGGTAATAGCGCCGGTTACCCCGCCGCTTGACTGGTTTTAACTGGGGAAATTCTTGTTCCCAGTAACGCAACACGTGTGGTTTTACATCACACAGTGCTGAGACCTCACCAATCGTGAAATAGCGTTTCCCCGGAATGGCGGGGAGTTCGTTATTCTGACTGACTTCCAGCATACGCTTCGACCCTGGCTTTGAGTTTTTGTCCCGGACGGAATGTTACGACACGTCGGGACGTTATGGGAATCTCTTCCCCGGTTTTCGGATTACGGCCAGGGCGTTGGCCCTTGTCACGCAGGTCAAAGTTGCCGAAACCCGACAATTTCACTTGCTGATTTTTCTCCAACGAGCCGCGGACTTCTTCAAAAAACATTTCTACGATCTCTTTCGCTTCGCGCTTGTTGAGACCCAGTTCCTCGAACAGTTTGTCCGCCATCTGCGCTTTGGTAAGAGCGCCCATGTCCTTCTCCTCTTCGCCGCCAATGGCCCGTTCTCCGCCATCGTTGGAATCGAATTGTCTTCGCCATCCTGGCAGCCGACCCAGGACAGTTAGCCCGGACTAGCGATCCAACATACTGCGTTGGGAACGGTACGTTCGCGCCTCCCAGCACGAACAGTAGAAATAGAATTATTGGTAACTTTCTAGCGCAATCGCGCACCCACTTCTTTGGCGAGCGCGTCAATAACCGCCTGTACCAACCCTCCTATTTCCGTGTCGGTTAGAGTCGCTGAACGAGCCTGCAAGGTCAAGCCCACAGCAAGACTTTTATCATTAGAATCAATGCCTTTGCCGACGTATACATCAAATAACGTGAAGTCAACCAAATTTTCCTGTAGCACTTCCCGACAGACCGCCTCGATACGCCCGGCTGGCACGTCTCTGGCAACCAGCAACGCAAGGTCCCGGCGCACACTGGGGTATTTGGATACCGGCGCGAATCGCGGAGTGGCATGGCGCAAGAGGGCATCCGCCTTAAACTCGAAGGCGTACACCGCTGAGCTTGCGTCCATACGTTCTTCCACTTCTGGATGCAGCCGCCCTACGCGACCAATAACCACATCACTTTCGATATCCACCAACTCAGCGTACTGGCCTGGATGAAAAACCGGATGAGTCGCCGCAACAAAACGCACGCGAGTCTCGCCTACCCTGTTTACCCCAAGGCTTTCAAGTAATCGTTCGACGTCACCCTTGGCATCGAAGAAGTCGACACTGGTTGTTTTGGCACTCCAGTTCTCAGGTTCACGATTACCCCACAGCAAACCGCCAAGCGTCAGATCTTGCTGTAGGCCACCTGATTTTTGCGGACAAAAACACAGACCCACCTCAAACAATCGCAACCGTTGCGCCTGGCGCGCCGCGTTCTTTTGCAGCGCTTCAAGCAAGCCCGGCAACAAGGTTGTGCGCATTGTAGAAAGCTCGCTCGACATTGGATTTTCAAGCGTCATGGTGGGCGCGCCCGGGTCGAGCAGGTCTTGCAGGCCGGGGTCAACAAAACTGTAGGTTACCGTTTCAAGATAACCCATATCCGACAGCAACTCCCGCAACCGCCGCTCACTGGTGTGCGCCAGTGACACACTACCCAGCGCCAGTTCGGTGGTCGGTTGCCGGGCAGGAATATTGTTGTAGCCATACACCCGGCACACTTCTTCTACCAGATCGGCCTCGCGCTCTATATCGAAGCGATGACTCGGTGCCTGGATGGTCCAGCGAATATCTTGCTGGGCGTTCACATTTGTCACGGCGAGTTCTTCGCGCAACAACACCGGAAACTTCAACTGTTCGAACGCACGATCAACTTCTGCCTGCGCAATGCTCACACCCAACAATTGCTCGAGTCGCGAGTGCGACACGCTGACCTCGCTGCGTTCAGGTAATGCGGCACGGTCTTCGGTGACCACCGTGGGTCCGGCTGCGCCGCCACAGATCTCGAGCAATAATTGCGTCGCTCGTTCCACGGCCGCCTCTTGCAATTCAAAGTCGACTCCGCGCTCATAGCGCTGCGACGCGTCGGTATGCAAACCATAGCGTCGCGCGGTACCAGCCAGCGCAAGTGGCGCAAAGTAGGCGCATTCCAGAAACACGTCTTTGGTTTTTGCGTTTATGCCGCTGCGCTCGCCACCCATGACACCCGCCAGCGCGACAGGGCCGGAGTCATCCGTAATCAGCAAGGTATCGGTGTCGAGTGCAACGTCCCGACCATCAAGCAACGTAAGTCGTTCACCCTCACGCGCCATGCGCACATCAATGCCGCCGTTCAACACATCCAGATCAAAGGCGTGCATGGGCTGACCGATTTCGAGCAGCACGTAGTTGGTGATATCGACGGTTGGGTCGATCGAACGGATACCACTGCGGCGGAGTTTTTCCACCATCCACAATGGCGTGGCTGCACTGGTATCGATGCCCTTGATCACTCGTCCCAAATACCTGGGACAGCCTGCAGGGTCGGTGAGCTTGACGGGAAAACTGTCGTCGCAGGTAGCTGCAACGGCCTGTATCGCAGGCTCAGTCACTTCAGCGTTGTTCAGCAGACCCACTTCCCGGGCCACACCGCGCAAACTCAGACAGTCGCCGCGGTTCGGGGTGAGATCGATGTCGATGCAGGTGTCATCAAGTGCAAGCGCAGTTCGCAGATCGGCGCCCACCACACAGCTTTCCGGCAACTCCACAATACCGTCGTGGTCGTCGCCAAGACCAAGTTCCTGAGCCGAACAGAGCATGCCAAACGACTCAACACCGCGCAGCTTAGCTTTACGAATTTTGAGACCACCGGGCAGCTTTGCCCCAACACGAGCAAAAGCGACCCGTATGCCCGCGCGGGCATTGGGTGCACCACACACAACGTGATAACTCGCCTCGCCATCTTCCACAGTGCACACCCGCAGCTTGTCTGCATCCGGATGCTGCTCGGCCTCGACCACCTGGCCAACGACGACGTTAGTAAATTTACCAGCGGCAGGCTCAAGCCCATCCACTTCAAGCCCTGCCATGGTTAGCTGCTCAACCAATGCCTCGGTAGACAGATCGGGGTTGACCCATTCGCGCAACCAGTGCTCGCTGAATTTCATCGGAACTGCTCCAGAAACCTCGAGTCGTTATCGAAAAACAATCGCAGGTCATCTACTTCGTACAACAGCATGGCCAGCCGATCGGCGCCAAAACCAAACGCAAACGCGCTGTATTCTTCCGGGTCAATGTTCGACATCGACAGCACATTCGGGTGCACCAGACCGCAACCCATCACTTCAAGCCAACCCGTGTTACTGCACACACGACAACCGGCGCCACGACAATGCACGCACTGCACATCCACCTCGGCAGAGGGTTCTGTGAATGGGAAATAAGAGGGGCGAAAACGCACCTCAAGGTCGGCCTCGAAAAACTTTTGCAGGAAGTCGATAACCGTGCCTTTCAAATCAGCAAAGCTGATGTTGCGATCAACCACCAGCCCTTCCACCTGATGAAACATCGGTGTGTGGGTGAGGTCGGAGTCGCGTCGGTAAACCCGGCCAGGACAAATAAGACGAATGGGCGGCTGGCTGGTTTCCATCACCCGCACCTGCATGGGCGAGGTATGCGTGCGTAACAGCGAGCCATCACCAAAGTAGAAGGTATCGTGCATGGCGCGTGCCGGATGGTGCGCCGGAATGTTGAGGGCTTCAAAGTTGTGGTAGTCGTCTTCTATTTCGGGGCCAGACGCCACGGCATAACCCGCTTGCACAAAAATATCCGAGATGCGGTGAATAACCTGGGTCACCGGATGCAGCCCACCGGAACTCTGGCGGCGCCCAGGCAAGGATACATCGACCGCTTCGCTGGCAAGCACCAGGTTTAACTGCTCTGCCTGCAGTGTTGTACCGCGCTCATCCAGTGCACCCTGCACACGGGCCTTGCCCTTGTTGATGAGCGCACCCGCCGCAGGCCGCTCGTCCGCAGCAAGCTTGCCGAGCGATTTCAACAACGCGGTAAGTTCACCCTTCTTGCCCAGATAAGCCACGCGCACCGCGTCAAGATCGGGTAAAGAGCTTGCGTCACCGATACTGGCAAGCGCCTGCTCGGCCAGGCGGTCTACGTCTTGTTCAATACTCATGGGGTTATTTTGCCGACATTCGCTGGGAAAATCTGGTTCTAAAACAAAACAGCCGCCGGGTTTAAGCGGCGGCTGTTCGCGCAACGGAACTAGTCGTTGCCGTCTTTGAGTGCAGTGCTTAAAAGATGCGTGACTTATGCCGCGGCGAGTGCCGATTTGGCCTGCTCGGCCAGAGCCGCAAACGCCTCCCGTTGATTGAGTGCGAGGTCAGCCAGCACACGACGGTCGATTTCGATCTCGGCCTTGTTCAAGCCATTGATCATACGGCTGTACGACAGACCGTATTCGCGTGCGGCGGCGTTGATTCGCACAATCCACAGCGCCCGGAACTGACGTTTCTTTTGACGCCGATCGCGATAGGCGTACTGACCGGCTTTGATGACCGCCTGCTTGGCAACCTTGAATTGACGCGACCGGGCACCGTAATACCCTTTCGCCTGTTTTAAGACCTTCTTTCTGCGCGCGCGAGAAGCAACGCCACGTTTTACTCTTGGCATCTAATTTCTCCTAGCGAGCTTTCTTGGGCAGCATACGGTTCAGCAACTTAACGTCGCCAGCGGCCACATCCTGCAGACCACGGAGCTGCCGCTTACGTTTGGACGCCATCTTGGTGAGGATGTGGTTGCGGTAAGCACAGCGGTGCTTGAAGCCGTTTGCAGTACGGCGAAAGCGTTTCGCGGCACCGCGATTGGTTTTCATCTTGGGCATGATTACTCCATGCGTATTAGTCAATTTAAGGCCTACCGCCAGGCAATGTGACTAAATCACGCTGCGCCGGTGTGGTTGCCCGATCATCTTATGCCCTAACAGCAACTCCCTAAAAAAGGAGGGGCGCCGGCAGGAGTCGCTTCTGTGAGCGTCTTTTGCTGGTTTTGCCAAGTCTTACGACTCGTTAAACCGCGTGGGGGTCAAAACAAGGCAAGACCCAACACTAAAATTGTCTATTTCTTCTTTCTCTTTATTTCCTCTTTTTGGGCGCCAAAACCATGATGACCTGGCGACCTTCAAAACGTGGGGGAGATTCTACCGTCCCGTAGTCTTCCAAATCTTCCTCAATGCGCTTCATCAAATTCATACCAAGCTCAGGATGCACCACTTCGCGGCCGCGAAATCGTAACGACACCTTGGCTTTGTCCCCTTCTTCCAGAAAACGCGTCAGGTTGCGTAACTTCACCTGATAGTCGGCGTCCTCTGTGCCAGGGCGAAACTTCATCTCTTTCACCTGAGTCTGTTTCTGCTTCTTCTTCTGCGCCGCCTTCACCTTCTTTTGTTCAAAAACGTGTTTGCCGTAGTCCATGATCTTACACACGGGGGGTTCGGCATCAGGGGAAATCAGAACCAGATCCAGAGAAGCACGGCGTGCCTCAGCCAGAGCGTCTTCTCGAGCGACGATTCCTACTTGCGAACCATCAGCACCTATTAAACGTACGTTGGGAACCCGGATATCTTCGTTGAGCACCGAGCGGTCAGCGCGCTTCGCACCTTTTTTAATATGCAATCTCCAAAATTATCGGAACATCACCCCTACTCAATCCGGCCACAACAGCCTCCTGCTGTCTGTGTCTTTTACACCTGCTACTAGTACTACCTGCTACTAGCTGCTACTAGCTGCGCAACGCCTGACCATCCACCTCCTCTCCAGGACCGGATCACCACAGCATCACGTTTCCGAATGTAGAGACGAAACGCCGCGGATTGTACTGCCGGCCTGATGTGGTTACAAGGCGAAAAGTGGGTGCGAGTGCGCACTCTGAGAGCGCAAATATCGGCCCGATAGACGGCCTATCTGGTTGTTTTATATGACTTTATTGCCCACTACAAAACAACGTCGAAAGGTTCTCGGCGAGCCCTTGGGCTGGCAGCGGGTCGTTCTATGCCGAATACGCGGCCAGATAGTCATCAAGACGCCGGGTCAGCGCGGATTTGGCCCCGGCATCAGCCCAACTGATCGCAAAGGCGTTGCGCGTGAGCTTTACCAGCTCGGTGGTGTTGAAGCCCGCGTCTTCCGCCAGCGCTTGCAGATTTTCGTTCATGTAGCCACGAAAGTAGGCCGGGTCGTCTGAATTCACCGTTGCCTGAATACCTGCAGCCAGCAGCTTGCGAATCTCGTCGCCGGTGAGCGTCTGCACCACAAAGCGGTTGGATATCGGGCACACCGTCAACCCAATGCCGCGCTCGCGCAGCGCCACGAGTAACGCCGGGTCGTCCAGCGCGTTCACGCCGTGATCAATGCGATCCACCGCAATCAGGTCCAGACACTCCCACATGTGCTCAACGATGTCTTTCTGGTTCACATCGCAGTGCATGGTGAGTTTGAGGCCCAGGTCTCTCGCCTGCGCAAACACTTCCGCAAACTTGCTGGGCGGATTGTCTTTCTCATCGCTATCGAGCCCAACGCCGATCAGCCAATCCCTAAAGGGCACTGCCATTTGCAGATGTTCCAGCGCTGACTCGGCGCTCATATCACGCAAAAAACACATGATGAGGTTAGAGCTGACCCCAAGCTGGGCCTCAGCATCAACCTGTGCCCGGTGAATACCTTCAATCACCGTATTAAAAGCAACGCCCCGCACCGTATGCGCCTGTGGATCAAAGAACGGCTCCACATAAATGACGTTTTGCTCCGCGGCGCGGCGAAAATAGGCCATAGCCAAATCGTAGAAGTCTTGTTCGGTTTGCAGCACCTCCATCGCCGGGTAGTAGATGGCCAGGAAGGAAGGCAGGTCGTGAAAGTCGTAAGCCGCAAGCACTTCGTCCGGGCTTGCGTAGGGCAGTTCTATGTTATTGCGCCCTGCACATGCAAACAGAAACTCGGGCTCGATGGTGCCCTCCAGATGCACATGCAACTCCGCTTTGGGCAGGCCCGCAATGAAGTCTGTAACTTGCGTATTTGTAGTCGCGACAGCGGAACTCATTGCAATCGATCCTTAATGATTTCGAAGATTTCGGGGCGATGCTCTGCGATTTCCTCGCGAGACAGGCCTTCGAGGGAATGTGGGTATTTGAGCCATTGCGACGTTTCATGCACCACGTAGTCGGGCACCAGGTCGGTCTGGTTCCGGGTGGGTTTGTAATAGGGCACCGCAATGCGCACATCCCGGGGCATGTTCCGCCGCAGCTTGCTTTGGAGCTGATTGATAATCGCTGCGATGGTGTGGCCAGTATCAAACACGTCATCAACGATCAGCAGCTGATCTTCATGGGTCAAATTTTTCACCAGGTAGCTCAGGCCATGCACCGCCACTTCGCGGGAGCGCTGGTCAATACTCTGGTAAGAACTGGTGCGGATGGCAATATGGTCGCTCGAGACGCCCACCGAGCTCAAAAACTCCTGCACGGCAAGCCCTATAGGGGCGCCACCCCGCCAGACGGCAATGATAAAGGAGGGATGGAAGCCGCTGGAGTAAATGTCAGCGGCCAGCCGAAACGAGTCGTCCAGCAGATCCTGGGCGTCGAGGTAGAGCTTTTCCGGGGTTTGCGCCATCAGGTTTCGCGTCACTTCTTCACGCAGGGGACGTGGAACAGTTTACTATCGCCCCTGCCCTGTTTAGAACCGCCCAGGAGCCTTCATGGAAAAATATTTTGTCACCGAGCAAGAGCAAATTCTCGATGGCTTCCGGCTGGGCTGCCAAATCTTCGACAGCGACTTCCGCCCCTCCTTTATTGTTGGGCTGTGGCGCGGCGGCAGCGCTGTGGGCATCGTGGTGCAGGAATGCCTGGCCACGCTTGGGGTGGAAACGGATCACATCGCCCTGCGCACCTCCTACAGCGGGCGTGAAGAGTACGAACGCACCTTCTTGAACAAGTCAGCCATCCGCGTCCACGGCAAGCAGTATTTGCTCGAAAACATGAACAACACCGATCGCCTGCTGATTGTGGACGACGTGTTCAGCAGCGGCCGTCATACCCAGGCAGTTATTGACTCCTTGCGTATCCGCTTAAAGCGCAACATGCCCGAAGACATCCGCATCGCCAGCATCTGGCTGCGGGGCAACCCAACCGACAAAGACAGAGCCAGACCCGACTACCATGTACGGGAAACCAACGACTGGTTGGTGTTGCCCTACGAGATGCGCGGCCTGACGCGGGCTGAAATCGCCGAGCACAAACCGTTTTTACTGCCGCATCTTGAGCGCTGTGACTAATACCTGTTCTAACCAACCGGCGGCCGGTGCATTTCCTTGTAGTAAATGTAGCGGGAGTTGGATTTGCCTGTGGCCGCGTACCATTGCGGCAAGTACGGCCCCATCCAGATGCAATCACCGGCCGCCACCGGGTACCAGCTTTCGCCTAATCGATAAACTCCCTCGCCGCCCAGCAGATACAAGCCATGCTCCATAAAGTGCGATTCCACGTTGGGTAACGTACCGCCCGGCACAAACTCGAACACATTAATGCCCCAGTCCCAGGCAAGTTCATCGGGGAACAACACCTGCAACAGCGCACCCTCATCGCCCAGGAAAGGCTCCGCGGGTACTTCACCCAGACTGCCGAATAATGCCTCGGGCGGCGCAATCGCTCCCGCCGGGCCGAGCGAGATATAGGGCTTACTGAACACCATCAGTCGTGCATCCGCGCTCGAGGTGATGCGCCAGTTTTGCTCGGGGGGCAAGTAACAGTAGTCGTCTTTGTCCAGTTGTCGCTCGTCGCCCGCGACGACAACAGCAACGGAACCCTCCAGCACCAGTGCGAACAGTTCATCCCCCGGGCGTAACGGGCTGAGACTCGCGCCGGACTGGCAATGCACCAGACTCTGCTCAAACTTTGCGCCCATTTCTGCCGAAATCAACACCACCACCTCAGCGTTATCCCAACCCGGTAAAATTACTGGCACATGAGACTCTGGTGTCACTAGCGCATGATTGCGCTGAACCCTGGTGCGACTCATACCGGTGTGGCCAGTGTAGATTGCTGTCGTCATAGCTTCGCTTCCTGTTATTACGGGCGTTGGGAGTCGCCAAAAATCTGAATAAACCCTACGAGTGCATTGAGTGCGATTGCGGTGTCTGCCAGCGTAATCGCCTCGGCCGGATTATGACTGATGCCGCCCTCACAGCGCACAAAAAGCATGGCCACGTCGCACACTTCTGCCATGGCCATGGCGTCATGTCCCGCACCACTCTCAAGCACATGGGGCTCACAGCCAACGGCTTTAACAGCTTGCGCCAGCATTGCCTGCAGAGGTTCGGCACAGGCAACGGCGGGCGCCTGATGAGTGTGCTGCACCGACAGCTCAAGTGCGCGCGCTGCACAAATTTCACCCAACTCGGCTTCAAAGGCCTGCAACACACGATCACGCAACGCATCATCGCCGCTGCGAATATCAACAGAAAACTCGGCCGATCCGGGAATGACGTTAACGCCACCCGGTGTACAGGCAATCTGCCCGACCGTCGCCACCAGACCCTGCTGGTTGGCCATTTCTTCCAGCCGCGTAATACCCAGGGCCGCTGCTACCAGTGCATCTTTGCGCAATGCCATAGGTGTGGTGCCCGCGTGCCCGGCCATTCCGTCAATCGAAACCTGCAAGCGCCTGGCACCAGCGATGGCACTGACGACTCCGAGTGCCAAGCCCATACTCTCCAACACGGGCCCCTGTTCAATGTGCGCTTCAACATAGGCCAGTATGGTTGCAGAGTTCATGCGCGCGCTTTGAATAGTCTGTGGGTCTAAACCAAACTCAATAAAGGCCTCGCGCAGGGTTTGTCCCGACTCATCTTGCAGAGCCCACCAGTTCTCATCCCAAGTGCCTGCACAGGCGCGGCTGGTCATTAACGTGGTACCAAACCGCACCCCCTCTTCTTCGCCAAAGCCGATAACTTCAAGCGCAAATGGCAAGCTGATGCTGGAGCGCTGTAGGTACTCAACCGCAGCAATGCCAAGCAACACCCCAAGGATACCGTCGTACTTACCGGCGTCAGGAATGCTATCGAGGTGCGAGCCAATGACTAAGGCGGGAGCGCCCGGCACCGAACCTTCCAGCCGGCCGCGGACATTACCCACCGCATCCACCTGCACACTCATACCCGCCTCGCGCATCCAGTCGCTCACCAGCGTGTTGGCTTCTTTGTGTTCGGGGCTTAAAAACACGCGGCACACACCAGTATCCATAGAGCTGAACCGAGCGAGTGCGTCGCACCGCTCAAGGATACGCCCGGCGGCAGTCAGTGATTCGGGACCAGCGATTGATTGCGAATTAGTCACGTACAAGCCTCAGTGTTTCCCACAACATGGCAAGCAACACACCGGTTGCCACAGGGAAATTTAACAACATGGCCAAATACTCGGGAACAGTTACATTTACGGTACTAAAAAGCGCCGGCAAATAGCTCAGCGCAAAGGCTGTTAAGGTGCAAACCACTAGCATGATCCGGGCTCGAGCGCCGTCAGGTTGCATGTTCACCAGACGCCAACCTACCAGCGCGATCATAGCAAACAACAAGCCCGTGGCTCCGTGCAGAACGCCTCCTGGAATGGCCTGGAACAGCGCCGTGAACGCAGGCCATGCCCCCAGAAGTATCAACATGGCTGCAATAAACAACCCCACATAGCGACTGGCAACGCCAGTTAACTGAATGACGCCATTGTTTTGACTAAAGGTGGTGCTCGGAAACGAACCAACCAGCGTAGCAAGCGCAGAGCTAACACCTCCAGCCATCACACCACCACGTACCCGCTCCCAATACTCCGGGCCCGAAATTTCGCAGCCAGAGAGCATGGAGGTTGCCGTCAGATCACCCAGGGATTCAGTCATAGTGACAAAGTAAATTGGCAGCAACAGCAAACACACACCAAAATCAAAGCCGAGCTCGAAGGGTAGCAAGCGAACAAACTGTAACTGCCCGAGCCCAGCAGAGGATGTCGCGAATTCCAGACCACCCATGAACCAGGCGTAGGCCATGCCCACCGCCAGACCTATGCTGATACTGGCCAACCTTATCCATGAGTTGCGTTGCCACGAGCAGGCAACGATGACAGCGATGACTAACACCGCCTGAATCCATACCTGCTGCACGTCACCGCCGCTCGCGCCGACTTGCGCCACACTAAATTGCAGGTTGTTCCAGGCCGCGCCAACGAGTGTCAGGCCCAATAAAAAAATCGCAATGCCGGTGACGTTCTGGGTAATGACTCGAGACAGTCCCTGAATGTAGTAACCGGCAACAATGGTGCAAAGTGCGCCTACAGCCGACGACCCAAGTACCACGCCGAGAAGTTGCGCATCATTCAGCCCGCGCTCGGCAAGCACACTACCCGCAAGCGTAATCGCCCCGATAAATGAAAAGCTTGTACCTTGAATAGACAGCAGACCCGAGCCAATGAGCCCGATCCGGTTAATCTGAATAAGCGTCGCAACCCCAGAGACAATCAAGGCGCTGCTGATCACATAGGCCGTGGTAGTGGCGCTAAGCCCAAGCCCCAGTGCAATCAGCAAAGGTGCGGTGGCAATGCCGGCAACAATCGCCAGCAAGTGTGCAAGGGCGGCCAGCGCCGTTTGCCCGGGTGGCGGCCGGTCATGCAAGCCATACAACAGCGCGCTGTCCGGGTTCGCCGACGGAGATGTGACTGAGGTGTTCGCGGGGTTGGACAAGTGGCCGGCAAGCTGGAGAACTGGGGTGGTGACGCTCTCACTTACTCAGTGCACGGTCAACTGTTTGTAGTTGCTGCTCTGCCCGTCATTTCAGTGCATGCTTACCTATCCGATCAGTGCGCTGACGTGCTCAGGAATTCTGCCCTTGCCCTCGATTTCGCCTTCTCCTTCTCCTTCCCCAAAGAGCACCCCAGCGGGCGCTTCCAACTGGCTCGAACGCCGGTTTCACTTAAGCCCCCAGGGCACCAGCGTACGTGGTGAACTCATTGCCGGCAGCACCACGTTCTTAGCCATGGCGTACATTATCGTCGTCAACCCGGCCATTCTCTCCGAGGCCGGCATGGATTTCGGCGCGGTATTTGTCGCCACCTGTCTGGCCGCCGCGATCGGGTCACTGTTGATGGGTATGCTTGCCAACTACCCCATCGCCCTCGCCCCCGGCATGGGGCAAAACGCGTTCTTCACCTACGCGATCGTGCTGGGCTCCGGACACAGTTGGCAAGTCGCACTGGGTGCCGTGTTTCTGTCAGGTGTACTCTTTTTACTGCTCACTGTTTTGCCTGTGCGCGAATGGCTGATCAACTCGATCCCACGCAACCTAAAGCTTGGCATGTCGGCAGGTCTTGGTTTGTTTCTCGCGTTTGTGGCGTTAACGAACGCCGGTGTGGTGATAGACAATCCAGCAACGCTGGTAGCCTTTGGTGATCTCACAAGTTTTGGTCCATTAGCTGCAGTGGCCGGCTTCGCGCTCATCGTCGCGTTAACAGCTCGCAAGCTGATGGGCGCCGTCATCATTGGCATGCTGGTTGTGGCGCTAGCTGGTTGGCTCTTGGGGGATGCGGAGTTTGTCGGGGTGCTGTCCTTGCCGCCCTCGCCCGCACCCGTATTCCTGCAACTCGACATCATTGGCGCGTTTAACGTGTCAATGATCACGATCATCGTGGCGCTGCTACTGGTTGATGTGTTTGATACTGCGGGCACCATGGTCGGTGTCGCTACGCGCGGCAAGCTGATCGGTAGCGATGGCAAACTCCCACGCCTCCGCGGCGCGCTATTTGCCGACTCTGGCGCCACGCTGTTGGGTTCGCTCGCCGGGACCTCATCGACCACCAGCTATGTCGAAAGTACCGCCGGGGTTGAAGCCGGTGGCCGCACCGGGCTCACCGCCTGTGTTGTGGCCGGACTGTTTTTACTCTGTTTGTTGTTTGCACCCCTGGCCCAGAGCATACCGGCCTATGCCAGTGCCGCTGCGCTTCTGTTTGTCGCCTCGGTTATGGTGCGCAGCCTGGCCGACCTCGACTGGAACGACCCCACCGAGTCGAGCCCCGCAGTGATCACAGCGTTCGCCATGCCACTCGCGTTCTCAATTTCTGACGGCATTGGCCTCGGCTTCATCACCTACGCGGCAATCAAGGTGCTGGCGGGACGCCCGACAGAATGTCCTGCAGCGGTTTATGTCATCGCTGGCACTTTTATCGCCAAGTTCGCCTTTTTATAAACATCTGGCGGTAACTCACAACGAGCAAAACTCAGCGCCAGAGCGTTCTTGCCTGTTCGCCATGTTGTTCTACCAGTGTTGGCAAGTCGACATCCACAAGCTCGCCGTTCTGCACGCGCACCTCGCCGTTCACCAGCACATGCTCGGCCCGGTGCGCACCACATAACAGCAACGCCGCCAACGGGTCTTCGCTGCCACTGAAGCGCAACTCATCCAAAGCAAACAGGCTTAGATCTGCCGCTGCGCCAACGGCGATTCGCCCCAGTTCACTGCGTCGTACAAGCTGCGCACCGCCAAGGGTTGCCCACCGTAGTGCATCTTCGTGGCGCACCACATCCACACTGTTAACCACATCGCTATCAGCCTGGCTGTTGGCCTGCCTCTGCTGGGTGTGCAAGCGTTGCAGCAATAGCGCCTGACGCGCCTCCTGAATCATATTCGAGCCATCGTTGGAAGCCGAACCATCGACGCCTAAACCCACTCTGACTCCAGCCGCTTCGAGCTCATGAATTGGACAAATACCCGACGCCAACACCATGTTTGAGGTTGGGCAGTGCGTAACACCACAACCCGCCGCGCCAAGGCGGGCAATCTCTGCGGCATTGAAATGAATGCCATGGGCAAACCAGGCGCGTTCGCTTAACCAGCCGCAGTCTTCGATGTAGTCGACCGGACGCATACCAAACTGCTCAAGGCAAAATTCGTTTTCGTCGGCGGTCTCTGCGAGATGCGTGTGCAACAGCACATCGCGTTGTGCCGCGAGCGCCGCGGTCTCGCGCATGAGCTCAGTGGTCACCGAAAAGGGCGAACAGGGTGCCAGCACAATCTGGCACATCGAATTTGCCTCGGCGCTGTGCCAACGATCAATGAGGCGCGCACTGTCATCGAGAATGGTGTCGTTGTCCTGCACCACTTTGTCGGGCGGCAGTCCACCCGAGCTCGCATCCAGGCTCATCGACCCGCGCGTCAGCACGGCGCGCAAACCCATCGCCGCCATGGCTTCTGCCTGCACATCAATGGCCTGTTCAAGCCCGGTAGGAAACACGTAGTGATGATCAACGGCCGTGGTGCACCCCGACAGCAACAATTCAGCACCGGCCAAGCGGGTTGAGATATCGACCATGGACTCAGTCAGTCCTGACCATACCGGATACAACGCCTGCAACCAGGGAAACAACGGTTTGTTCAACGCTGCTCGATGCGCTCGCGTCAGCGTCTGATAAAAATGATGATGAGTGTTGATTAACCCGGGCAGCAACACCAGTTGCGCGGCATCGATTACGCGCTCTACCTGTTGCGCAGGTTCTGCCCCGGCAGCCACACGCTCGACAATAGTCGTTCCGCGAACCACAACCCCACCGTCACTAGCAGCACCATCGATGGGGTCATAGGTGGCCAGCGGGTTTTTCACCCACGTGCTGGATCTTGCACTGGATCTGGGGTCTTGTGCGCTCACGAGCTAACTCTCTTTGCACGGCGCGGCGCCGCCTGCTTTTTACCTTCGCTACTTAACTCCCCCGGCACCTCAAGCCCAACACCCCGCAATAGTGTGGCCGACAAAAAGTCACTGATCTCATCAATGGTCTGGGCGCTGTAATCACGACGGTTCATCACCGCCAGCGTTTGGGCATCGAAGTCTGCGTAGTGCTGGGTGGATGACCAGACAAGAAAGATGAAGTGCATGGGATCCACCCGCGCCATCTTGCCCGCATCGATCCAGGCCTGAATCACTCGGGCCCGATCGCGCACCCACACCCGCTGGTCGGTTTCGAGAAAGTCCTGCAAATAGGGCGCGCCCCCCAGAATTTCCATCGCGAACAGCTTGGATGCACGCCGGTGCGTCACCGCCAACCGCACTTTTTCGCGGATGAATCGATCCAGGGCAATGGCAGGGTCGTCCTGGGCGCTGATATCGCTAAAACTTGAGTTCCACAGATCAACGATGCCGTTGAGCACCGACAGATAGAGATTCGCCTTGCGCTTGAAGTAGTAGTGCACGTTGGCCTTGGGTAACCCGGCGCGGTCGGCGATCGCCTGCATGCTCGCCCCACGGTAGCCCTTCAACACAAACTCTTCTTCTGCCGCGGCCAAGATCTGCTGCAGGTTTTGATCACGCTTCTTGCCGGCCTTGTAGATCCCGGTGGGCGTTTGGGTGGGGTCAAAATCAGTCATAGCCAATTATTGACCAATTGGCCAACATTTTGCATCCTGTGTTTGTACTCGTGCGTGATTTTTTTCGCGCCCAACAGGATCTGACCCCCACATGCCCACTCTGGAAGTGAATCAACAGCGCGTAGACACGGGAATTATCGCTCCCCACGAGAGCTTGTTGAACTTTTTGCGCACCACCCTCGGTCTGACCGGCACAAAGGAAGGCTGCGGCTCCGGTGATTGCGGGGCTTGCACGGTTATCGTTCAGGGTCCCGCGGATGCGAGCGGAACGCTGCCACCGCCGATCAACCTGAATAGCTGTATTACACCACTCGGTGCCGTACTCGACGCCCAGGTGTTGACGGTGGAAGGTGTGGGTCAACCGGATAATTTGCACCCTGTCCAAGCTGCCATGGTCAGCGAACACGCCTCCCAGTGCGGGTTTTGCACCCCGGGCTTTGTGATGTCACTCGTAGCCAACCAGTTGCGTGCACAAACGCCAGACGAGCTCTTAAACCAAACGCGCGCAGAGGCCATCGAGGCGATTAGCGGCAATCTGTGTCGCTGCACCGGGTATCGCCCCATACTGGCCGCCGCTCTGGCGAGTAATCAGGCGGTGGCGAAAAAACCGGTGACCCTGTTCACGCCGCCGGACAAGTCGCCGGAGGCGCGCTCGCCAGTCGCCACCACCGGCTACCATCAGCCCACAGGTGTTTCCGAGCTGGCGGCAACCTTAGGTGAAATACAACAAGATCACCCACTCGCTGCCACCGATTTGCTGTTGGCGGGTACCACCGACGCCTGGCTAAACGTCACCCAGCGCTACGCTGATCTGACCCAGGCGATAGACGTAACCCGGGTGGCGGAACTACGCCGCATTGGGCCCGCAACAAACAACGCTGGTCTTAGTATTGGCGCGGCAGTCACCCACAGCGAGTTACTGACGCACTTCGAAACTCTCACCTCGTGTCCTGCCATCGTTAGTATTTTGCAACGTTTTGGCTCACCACAGGTGCGCAATCGCGGCACCATCGGCGGCAATATTGCTAACGCCTCGCCCATCGCCGATTGGCCGCCCCTACTGCTGGCGCTGAACGCCACGCTGCGCCTGATGGATACCGACAGCAACACCCGCGATGTTGCGCTTAGCGAGTTTTATCTCGACTACAAGAAAACCCGGTTGGCGGCCAACGAGTTTCTGCTGCGCATCGACCTGCCCGCAGACATTGACTGGCGCGCACTGATTGCGCACAAGATCAGCAAACGCATCGAAGACGATATCTCCAGCACCATGGGTGCGGTGTATCTGGCCCAGGAGCACGGCAAGGTCAGCACCTGCCGGATCGCCTTTGGTGGCGTGGCCGCAACGCCCGTGCGCCTCACCAACATCGAAAATTTACTGCTCAATCAACCTCTGGACGATTCGGCCATCAATCGCGCGTGCGACGCCATGAGCGAGTCCCTCACTCCCATTAGCGATGTTCGTGCAAGCGCCGACTACCGAACCAGAGCAAGTGTGGCGGTACTCAGAAAGGCACTCACTGAACTCGCGAGCGGCACTCGACACACGCTGACAGACTCGCCACACCACACAGACACTACAACGGGGGCGAGCAAATAATGGGTGACTATCAACCCGGCGAGTCGCCCACGCACGAATCGGCTCAAGGTCACGTGACCGGCACAGCACAGTATGTGGACGACATACCGTTGCCCGCTAATACACTGCACGTGGCTACCGGCAGTGTCAGCACGCCCGCCGGAGTTATTCAGTCGCTGGATTTGTCAGCGGTGCGAGCCGCACCAGGCGTTGTTGACGTTATCAGCGCAGAAGACATTCCGGGTGAGCGTGATATCGGTCCGGTATTCCCTGGCGATGTTTTACTCGCCGAGCAGACCATCGAATTTTCTGGCCAGCCCCTGTTTGCCGTTGCGGCCAGCAGCTTGCGCGCAGCCCAACAGGCCGTGCGACTCGCCAAGGTGGATGTCGAGCCGACGACACCCATTCTCGATGTCGACACTGCACTGCAACAAGGCGCCTTTGTGCTGCCTTCCCGCACCTGGGAACGCGGCGAAAAAATCACCGAACAACAATTACTTAGCGGCAGTCTCTACATTCGCGGTCAAGAACACTTCTACCTTGAGGGCCAGGTGGCTGTTGCCCTGCCGGACGACAACGGTGGCATGGTGCTGCACTCGTCGACCCAACATCCGGATGATGTACAAAAACTGGTGGCGCGCGTGCTCGGCCTGGCCATGCACTCTGTGCGCGTTACCTCGCGCCGCATGGGCGGCGCTTTTGGCGGCAAGGAGAGCCAGGCCGCACCGCTGGCTTGCATGGCCGCCATTTTCGCCCAGCGCCAACAAAGGCCGGTGAAATATCGTATGCCGCGACACGACGACATGCTGCAAACCGGCAAACGCCACGACTTTGGCAGCACTTACAAACTGCAGTTCACAGAAACCGGGGTGCTCAGCAGCGCCGAGATCACGCTTAATGCCAAATGCGGCTATTCGCCTGACTTATCCGACGGCATTGTGGAGCGCGCCATGTTTCACGCCAACAATGGGTACTACTTTCCCCACGCGCGCATCACTGGCAATCGCTGCAAGACCAATACGGTATCGAACACAGCATTTAGAGGCTTCGGTGGCCCCCAGGGCATGCTAACAATCGAAGCGGCTATGGATGAGCTCGCGGACCAGTGCGCCCTGGACCCACTGGAAGTGCGTAAGCGTAATTTGTTACGGCCCGGTGCCAACACCACCCCTTATGGACAGGCGATAGATCACTACGTGCTTAAGGACTTGCTCGAGCAGCTGGAACAACAGAGTGACTATCAAGCTCGACAACAAGCAATTGCTGACTACAACACTCGTACTGACTGGAATAAAAAAGGTCTGGCCCTCACCCCGGTACAGTTCGGTATCTCATTCACGGCCACGCATCTCAATCAGGCCGGCGCCCTGTTGCAGGTGTATCGCGATGGCAGCATCGATATCAACCACGCCGGCACAGAAATGGGTCAGGGCTTGCACACCAAGATTCGGCAGATTGTGGCCCGTGCCTTTGGGGTACCTGCAGACACCGTACTCCACAGCGCAACCCAGAGCGACAAGGTACCCAACGCCTCCCCAACGGCTGCGTCGTCCGGCTCTGACATGAACGGCATGGCCGCACTCGCTGCGTGCGACATTATCAAATCGCGCCTGACCGACTTTGCCCGCAGCGATCTTGGCTGGCCGGAACAGCCCTTGAGTTTCAGCGCCGGTGAGGTTCATTGCGGCGATCACTCGATCAGCTTCAAAGAGCTCATCGCACAGGCCTATATGGGTCGAATATCGCTTTCGGCACAGGGTTTTTACCGCACGCCAGACATTCACTTCGACAAGGAACAGGGCCACGGCACACCGTTTTACTACTTTGCCTACGGCGCGGCGGCTACTGAGGTCATTGTCGATGTGCACACCGGCGAGTACCGCGTTGAACGAGTAGATATTCTGCACGACGTTGGCAACTCGCTGAATCCGGCCATCGACCTGGGCCAAATCGAGGGTGCCTACATCCAGGGCCTGGGCTGGTTAACTACCGAAGAACTGCTGTGGAACGACGCGGGACAAATCAGCTCCAATGGTCCCGCCAATTACAAGATTCCAACCGCACTCGACTGCCCACCCGTGTTTAACGTGAACTTTTTCGAGCAGGCTAATCCACAGCCCACGGTGCACCGATCCAAGGCGGTTGGCGAACCCCCGCTCATGTTGGCGATCTCTGCCTGGTGTGCGTTACGCCAGGCCTGTAAAGCTGCTGGCAGCCGCTTACCCACACTTGCGGCACCAGCCACGCCAGAGGCCGTCCTCAATGCGATACAACAGGCACAAAGCTAATGCACTGGTATAAGGCGATAGACGCACTCGCAAGCAGCGGCAAAAGTTACGTCGTGGCGACAGTCCTCGCCACCAGTGGCTCGGCGCCACGACCCGCCGGCACAAAGATGGTGATCGCCAAAGGTGCTGAGCACGACACGCTGGGTGGTGGGCAACTCGAACATCTGGTTATTGCCAAGGGTCGAGAACTGCTGGCTGCCGCTCGCAGCCGCCAACATATTGAACATTTCCCACTGGCCGCCGCCGCACTGCAATGCTGCGGCGGCAGCGTCACAGTGCTGTTTGAGTGCTTCGCGGAACCCGAACTGGACGTTGCTGTGTTTGGCGCCGGCCATATCGGCCAGCGGGTCGTAGGTTTGCTGGAAGAGCTGGGGGCGGGCATTCGCTGGATCGACGACGCTGCACGAACACCGGAAGGTGATCTCGCGAGCGACACGCAAACTACGTTCTGCGCACGCAGTAGTTCACCCGTCGAAGTAATCGCCGAACTGAATAAAAACACTCACGTAGTCATCGTCAGCCATGATCACCAGCTCGACTACGCGCTGCTGGTCGAAGCACTCACGCGAGGTCTGGATAACTTTGCGAGCGTGGGGGTGATCGGCTCCGCAACCAAATGGCAGCGCTTCTCGGCGCGCCTCAAGCAGAGGGGTTTCGAAAGCGAAGATATCGTCCAAATTCGCTGCCCCTTGGGCGCTGGCTCGGCCACTGACAAGCAACCCACCGCTATCGCGATTGCCATAGTTGCAGAGTTACTCGATCTAGCTGGCGCAAGACACAAGGCGAGCGCCCCACGCTCTGAGTTGAGTTGGCAACAGATCAAATCCGCGTTGATTCAAGACGACCCATTGCCCCTGGTTACCCAAACGCAGGGGGGCTCGTGACTACACTCGAAGCCTTCAATACCGCCGAGCCGCCGGCGGCCACAGAACTGGTATTGCACTGGTGTGCAGCGCCCGACTGGGCG
>CAZSYU010000059.1:0-23498 GCA_964611345.1 uncultured Pseudomonadales bacterium | reverse complement strand
TCGCCATGAATGTCCTTGTGCAGTAAGGTTTTTGAACTGGAGAAACCCAACGCACCGGCCTCTACACCTTCGCGCACAAGCTGCGCCATCGCATCGACTTCAGTTTTGGTTGGCGCGTAATCGGTGTTGCAGCGCTCACCCATCACGTAAGCGCGCACCGCACCGTGCGGCACCTGCGCCGCAACATCGATGGCCCGCGGCACAGTTTCGAGTGCATCCAGATACTCTGGGAAGCTCTCCCATTGCCAGTTAATGCCTTCTGACAATGCGGCACCAGGGATGTCTTCTACCCCTTCCATCAGTTCGATTAAAAAATCGCGGTCCGCCGGCTTTACCGGTGCAAAGCCTACGCCACAGTTACCCATCACTACGGTGGTCACACCGTGCCAACTGGAGGGCGCAAGCAAAGGATCCCAGGTTGCCTGGCCATCGTAGTGGGTGTGAATGTCGACCCAACCCGGCGTTACCAGCTTGCCCGAGGCGTCAATCTCTTTTTTCGCAGCCTCAGTGACTGATCCAACCTTTACGATCTTGCCGTCGAGCACGGCCACGTCAGCGTCGAAGCGCTTGTTACCCGAGCCATCAATAACCGTGCCGTTGCGAATAATCAAATCGTACATAGTTTACTCCGCTGCCAGTTGTACCAGCATTTTTCCTGTGTTTTTTCCTTCGAACAAACCAATAAGCGCCTCGGGGGCCTGTTCTATGCCGTGCATGATGGTTTCGCTGTAGTGCATTTTTCCATCAGCAATCCAACCACGCATGTCCTGCAAAAATTTCTCTTGCTGATCTGCAAACTCATACACCACAAAGCCTTTCATCGTGACCCGGTTGTAAATCATGTTGGAGAGCGTCGTAACGCCTTCCGAGCGCGCACCCTTGTTGTTATAGCTTGAGATCATACCGCACACCGGGATCCGACCGAGCGGTCGCATTTGCCCACAGGCAGCATCCAGATGAGCGCCACCCACGTTTTCGAAATAGACATCAATACCTTCTGGCAACGCGGTATGTAGCTCCTTATTGATGGAGCTGGTTTTGTAATTAAAGGCGTAGTCAAAACCCAGATCATCAGTGAGGTGCTTTACTTTTTCGTCCGAGCCACAACTGCCAACGACCCGGCAGTTTTTGATTTTGGCGATCTGGCCCGCAACACTACCTACCGCTCCGGCCGCGGCGGACACAAACACATTCTCACCGTCTTTTAACTCACCGGTGACCAGCAGGCCGCCATAGGCCGTGAGTCCGGTCATGCCGAGCACGTGCAGATGGGTAGTGAGTGATTCGCCATCGGTGCTGATCGGCTCTAGCTGTTCTGGGGGCACACAGCTGACCTCGCGAAACCCGAGTCGATGGCGGACGTAGCTGCCTTCCGGGTAATCAGAGTTACTGCTTTCGACGACCTTGCCAATCGCACTGCTCACCATGGGCTCGTCGAGCTTGGTCGCACCGTTGGTTAGCGGTGGGCGCATCGCCGGGTCGACCGACATATAGATGTTCTGCACCACGACCTCACCAGGCTGCGGCGTAACGCTGCGCTCGAGCACAGCGAAGTTGGCAGCGACCGGCATGCCGTCTGGTCGCGACGTGAGATGGACTTCCCGACTGGAATAGCTCGCCATACCCTGTATTTTCCCTAAATCTCCCGAGGCCCCAGACTACAGGTCAGGCGCCTGGGTTGCGAACTGAGGTCCGCTCTAACCGAACACACCGTGCACGGCCAACTCCGCCATCTCGTCTTCGCTCATACCAAGCTCCGTCAGTATGTCCACCGTATGTTCGCCCAGTTCTGGAGCGGGACGAATCTGTGCCAGCGGTGTGCCTTCAAAACGCATGGATGAACGCGGTTGTTGCAGAACACCAGCGCGCGGGTGCTCGTAAGTCACCAGTGCGTCGGTTGCCACCACCTGCGGGTCTTGTGCGACCTGGTCGCGCCGATTCGCCTGGGCCACCGGCACATCGTTTTGCGCAAACAGCTCCAGCAACTCAGCCGTTGAGTACGCCGACACATCGCCACCCAGGGGATGGGACACTATCGCTCCATCTGCAGTGCTAATAACCTCATACATATCCGCAAGATCGCCGGCCGGTTGCACCATGCCAGAGTCGGTAAGAAACGAATGGTTCCACATCAGGTCTGGCCAGTTGAACTGTAACCCTGCATCAAGCATCGACAACCGCAGATGTTGCCCTCCTGCACCGCGTTCACGCGCATACAACGCAGCGGTGATGCCCTGTGCCACGGTGAGCGAAGTCACCTTGTCATAGATAATGGTGCGCACCATTTTCTGGTTACCCACCCCTTGCGCATCTGTCACGCCAGTAATGCCCTGAATGACATAGTCGTACACTTTTTGCCTGGCGTACGGGCCTGTTTCGCCCATGCCATTGATCGAAGTGTAGATCAGGTTGGGGCAACTCCCGCGCAAACTGTCATAACCGAGCCCGGCCCGGTCGAGTTTGCCGGGCCGATAGTTTTGCAACAGCACGTCACACGTGGTCGCAAGTTTACGCACCAGCTCGGCGCCAGCCGGGGTTTTCCAGTTGATTGCGATCGAACGCTTGTTGCGATTGATCATGCAAAAGATAGCGCTAACGCCGTTGTGTGACGCACCGAGGTAGCGGATGGTGTCGCCCCAGCCCGGTGGCTCCACTTTGATGACGTCGGCGCCCTGATCGGCCAGCACCATGGCGGCCATGGGCCCAGACACAACCGAAGACAGATCCAACACACGAACCCCCGACAGGGGCCCCCTATGCTCTTGTGCGGTATCTGTCGCACTTCGTTTGGGGGTCTTATCGGGGGTGTTATCTACACCTGGGTTAGGGTCTTCACTCATCCATGCAGATTAGTCCCAAGCCGACATCGATTGCCAGACCTTCTGTCCATTGGCAAGCAAGGGCCGACCGTACTTTTCCACCAGCGAGGCGCTAAACACCAGCACAACGCCACCTACCCCAAGGGCAACCCAGGCGTTTACGTCAACGGCGCCAACCGCCTCGGCGATCAGCAGCGTAATGCTCGCGAGGCTAATAGCGATACCGGCGACAGCAGGCATACGCTGGTTGCAGCTAACCCCCCAGAGCAGTGCCACTACACCCAATACCAGCGCGCCAAGTGTCATCATGGTCGTAGCCAATACCAGCAACGACACCGCAGCAACGATCCACAACAGGCTCGCCAACAAACGATAGTGTGAACCGGCCGAACGACTCAAGCGCGCAATATCCATTAACCAGATTGACGTGGGCACCAACAACAGACAGAAGCCAAAGTCGCCATTAACGATGCTGGGCAACGCTTCGCTGGCATAAATCCACCAACCGACAATACCCAGAACTGCACCCAGCAATTGCACCCAACCGCGTCCGTAGTGCAACCGTGACAGCAACACACCGACAATGCCAAGCATCGCTGCGGTACCGGCGACAGTGTCGATGTGCATGCTCATGCGCACCGTGGCAATGGTGAGTGGCAGGGCCAACAACAGGCGCAACGCCAGGCCTTCGACACCGGCATACACCGAGTTACCACGAAACACTTTCAGCTCGAGCCACATGCTGCCAAGCGCAAGCGCCCCCAGAGTAACAAAGCCAAGAATGGAATCGCGCTCAGGGATAAGCAATGCGCCGGTCATAAGCAGGAAAGTACTCGTAAGCACACGCTTGTCGTTGCGCGCAAGAATCGCCATGCCGGTGTAAGCCAACGGAATGGCGAGTAGCGCCGTACCTGCCATTAGCAGCATAAGGTTAGGTACCCCAGTGCCAGTGGCATTAACAATGTCATGCAGCAAACCTGCGAGCTGGGCAAATTGCACGGGTACTAACAGTGCCGCAAGGCCAAAAAACAACCGTGCGCCCTTGGCGTCCTGCATAAGCTTTTGACTGGCAATTCCGCAACCGCCCATCAGGCCCATGAGCGCCAGATACAGCCAGTTGCGGGTATCCAACTCAATGTTGTTCAACCCTTGCAAGAGAAAAACAATGGCAGATCCGGCGACCGCAAGTGCACCAAGCCAGCGCAACCACTGCGCTGTCGTACCAGGGAGCCGCGCAGTGTCGAACGTTGCCGTGCTCGTCTTTGTTGTGTTGAGAGTGTTCATAATTATTCCTCGGAGATTTGGTTTTAAAGGGCGTGCGCCACGCGCTAGGAGTCGGGCGCCGCGCGCAGGCGCTCAAGTTCTTCGCGTAATTGCGCATCGCGCTCCTGGGCTGACAATTCGTTGTCCAACTGATCGGCAGAGCTGCCGGACGCCTGTTCGGCACTACAGCCAGCACCAGGTACCCCGCCTTCGCGGTATTCACCCTGCAGCACTGACACTTCCCAGCGTTCGAACAGTTCTTCGATGTCGGCGCCCGCCTCCACGCCACCGGTTTTGGTCAGCACATTAGTCCGTGCCTCACGCGACGACAGCTCAATGCGGCGTTGCTGCAATTCGGCCAGCCGCCGTTCTACCCGCGCAAGGTTGCAGGCGAGCTGGTCGCCCAGACCGCGCTGGCGGGTGAGCTGCTCGGTTGTGCTCGCGAGTTCTTGCTCAACAGCGTCTCGATTGCGCAAACACTGCATGGCTTGCTGCGCGTCACTATTGGCAAATTCGGCTGCGCGGCTTTGCCAGCGATCACGTTTCTTGATCAGCGCTTCTTCTGTGGCGGCAAGACGCGTGGTCTGCGCCGCCAGTTGACCCTGTTGGGCCTTCAGGCGCGCCGCCGCTCTACGCACATCGGTAATGGCACTCTTGGCCACTGCATCGTGATTTTCGACTCCGGTTACGAAGTCTTCGAAGCTCGCATTCAGCGAGGTCACCAGTCGTTTAAATGGCATGTTTGAATCCTCTGCCCGCTAGGGCTCAAATAGTGAGACTTAAATCTAACTATTCGACAAAATTCACGCTATTTATTACTGTATAGTATTAATATACGATACCATTCGTCCTGCGGCCCAGATCCTTTCCGGTCCCGCACATACCTCACTCCTCACTAAAAAGGCCGCCCCATGTCAGGCACTGCTGCGATCACCACCGCGTTAAAAGGGCTGTTACGAAAGTCGGGCATTACCTACGCCCAGGCGGCACAGGCACTCGGGCTCTCGGAAGCCAGCATCAAGCGGCTATTTGCCGAACAGAGCTTCACCTTGCAACGCATGGAGGCATTAACAAAACTGGCCGGTGCGGAGCTGACTGACCTACTGCGCTTGAGCGACGACCAGCGCGAACGCATCGAGGAACTTCCGGCAGCCGCCGAGGAAGAACTCGCCAAAGATCCACCACTTCTGCTGTGCGCGATTTGTGTGATCAATCGCTATCGTTTTAACGAGATTCTTGAGTTGTATCGCTTCGACGTCCACGATTTGCAACGTCTGTTCGTGCGACTCGATCGCCTGAACATTATCGAGCTGCTCGAGGACAATCGTTACCGCATGCGCCTCTCGCGCGGTTTTCACTGGCGTCCGGGCGGGGCCATTGAAAGTTACTTTGTGAACAGCATATTCAGCGGTTTTTTCGACAAGAAGTTCATTCGCGACAAGAGCCACTTTCGCTTCGCCTGGGGTACGGTTGCCCCCGAAACCGCGCAAAAATTTCTTGATCGTCTGCGCGTGCTGTACGACGAGTTCAACGAGGCCGCCGATCGCGACTCGCGCCTGCCAATCAGTCAGCGCACGGGTAGCGGCCTGATGCTTGCATTTCGCAACGACTGGGAGCCCGTTGAGTTCGCCAATATGCGCACTACCCACCCACCGGTTTGACCCATCGCCCCCCAACTCGCTATCTTTGGGGAACATTCTTTGGGGAGAGAAGAGATGGCCCACGATCTGATTATCAAGGGAGGCAGTGTTGTTGATGGTACTGGCAGCGAAGCGTTCCAGGCGGATATCGCGATTGACGGCGACTCAATTACTCGCATCGGCAACCTGACTGACGCCAGTGCCGCGCGCACCATTGACGCCAGCGGCAAGATTGTCACACCTGGCTTTGTCGACCTGCACACCCATCTCGATGCCCAGGTCGGCTGGGATCCGGAAATGAAATCCAGCTCCTATCATGGCGTCACCACGGCTCTTATTGGCAACTGCGGCGTCACCTTCGCACCCGTCAGCAAAGCCAACCACCGCACCATGGCCGAGTTAATGGAAGCGGTAGAAGACATCGCCGCAGATGCCATCATGGATGGCCTGCCGTGGAACTGGACCAGCTACGGAGAATACCTCGACGCCGTGCAAAACCTGCAACCGGCTTTGAACGTCGTAGGCCTTGCGGGACATTCGGCAATTCGGCTTGAAGCCATGGGCGACAAGTCGATGGACGAAGGCGTGCAAGCCACCGACAAAGAACTCGAACACATTTGCGCGCTGGTAAAACAGTCAGTCGAAGAAGGCGCTGTTGGTTTCTCTACCTCACGCTTTCTTGGCCACAAGGTGCCAGACGGGCGCTTAACACCAGGAACCTGGGCCGACCTGCGTGAAACTAGCGCCATTCAACAGGCCGTTATAGACGGCGGTGGTGCTGGTGGGCTGTTTCAGGTTGCGCCTGACATGGCCAGCCGCAGACCAACAGAGATGGAGATGTTTGCCAACGGCGCCGAGCGTGGCTGTCACGTTATGTATTCTGGCGGCGCCGGCTCAAAAGGTGATGGCGGTGTTGCTCGCAGTGAAGAGTTTCTGGCTCGTCATAACGAGGGGGGCATGCGCATGACCGCCATCTGCCATACCCGCCCAAGCGGCTCAATGTTTGGTTTGGCCCAGGCAACGCCCTTCCGCAATTCAGCGTGGAAAGAACTGATGCAGCTGCCCTCCATCGATGATCGGCTGGACGCGCTCAAAGATCCGGCAACCAGGGCACACCTGCTGCAACGTTCACGCGAAACAGGTTTTGCCGCTCCACCTGAGCTGCTACACCCAATGGGGCTGGGTGGTGCTGGTACAACCCCTGACTACGACATGGCGGGCAAAAACTCGCTCGCCCAGCTGGCAGCCGAGGCGGGTCGCGACCCGATAGAGGTTTACGTCGACCGTCTGATCGAATCCGAAGGGCGTGAGCTGTGGAACTTCTGGGCCTTTGGCGGCTCGCTCGAAAACCAGTGGAACTACATGCGCATGCAACACTGCATTCCCATGTTGGCCGATTCCGGCGCGCACGTTGGTATTTTCACTGACACCGATTCGCCTACCTTTCTGCTCAGCGAACTCACTCGCCGGCAGGGCGTATACACCCTGCCCGAGGCGGTGCATCGCATTACCCAGGCATCAGCGGATGTACTCGGATTGAAAAATCGCGGCAGCGTGAAGGAAGGCTTTATCGCCGACCTGAATGTTATCGACTACGATAAGCTGGAAACCGGCTACCCCTACTACGTGAACGACTTCCCACACAACGGCGGGCGTTACATTGTTGAGAGCCAGGGTTACGACGCAACGCTTGTTAGCGGCAAACCAATCATTGAACACGGCAAGCACACGGGCAATCGACCGGGCACTGTGATTCGCGAGTTTGCGCGGAGCTAGTTCTTTTTAATTCAGGCCATGTAATTCAAGGCATGTGATGCAGGATATGTAATTTCGGGTTTGCATTTCCTGTATTGAAAGCGCGCGTTGGTTGCCGTAGCGTTTGCGACTGATTATTCAGTTATACAGAGAACCAACATGCGCGAAGCCGTCATTGTTTCAACCGCCCGCACCCCCATAGGCAAGGCCTATCGCGGCGCCTTCAATAACACCACGTCCCAGGCGCTTGGTGCCCATGCGATTAAACACGCGGTAGAACGGGCCAAGATCGATCCGGCCGAAGTTGAAGACGTGACCATGGGCGCCGCTATTCAAATGGGTTCTGCGTTTCAAAACGTGGCGCGCCAGTCACTGTTACTTGCGGGCCTGCCAGATACCGTTGCCGGGCAATCCATCGACCGCCAGTGCTCCTCCGGCATGATGGCCATTTCCATGGCTGCCAAGCAGATCATCTCTGACGGCATGGACGTTGCAATCGGGGGTGGCGTGGAATCAATCTCCATGAACCAGACCGGTGATATTTTCGCGATTCCTGACCAGCAATTGCTTGCCATGCAACCCGCCATGTACATGTCGATGCTTGAAACTGCCGAAGTGGTTGGTCACAGGTACGACATGAGCCGCGAAGCGCAGGATGAATATTCTGCCCAGTCCCAGGCTCGCACCGCGGCCGCTCAGCAGGCCGGCGCGTTCGACGACGAGATTGTACCCATGGCCTCGACCATGAAGTTGCAAAACAAGGAAACCGGTGACGTCACCGAAATTGAGATGAATCTCGACAAAGACGAAGGCAACCGTCCCGGTACCACGGCTGAAAGCCTTGCTGGTTTGCAGCCGGTGTTTCGAGGTGGCCAGGTAATCAAAGAAGGCAAACACATCACTGCGGGCAACGCATCCCAGCTCTCTGACGGCGCATCAGCCTGTGTGCTCATGGAAGCAAAGCTCGCAGAGAAACGCGGGTTAGCGCCACTGGGTGCTTATCGCGGCATGGCTGTTGCGGGGACCAACCCTGACGAAATGGGCATCGGGCCCGTCTTTGCAGTACCCAAGCTGCTGGAAAAGAACGGCCTGAAAATAGACGACATCGGCCTGTGGGAACTCAACGAGGCCTTTGCGGTACAGGTTTTGTATTCCCGCGACACGCTGGGCATTCCCAACGATCGCCTGAACGTTAACGGTGGCGCGATCTCCATTGGTCACCCCTATGGCATGTCTGGCTCGCGCATGGTTGCCCACGCTCTCATCGAGGGCAAGCGTCGCGGTGTGAAGTATGTGGTATGCACCATGTGCATCGGTGGCGGCATGGGCGCGGCAGGCCTGTTCGAAGTGTTGTAAGAACCCCGAATAACGCTCGCCGCCATTCGCAGAATGGTTACACTGTCCCTCAGGAAATAATCACACCGGGGAAAGTGACATGAGTGTAGATGGGAAAGTAGCCATTATTACGGGCGCCGGTGGCGGCCTGGGGCGTGAACACGCCTTGCTGCTCGCAACCCACGGCGCCAGGATTGTTGTTAACGATCTCGGCGGTTCTGTGGATGGCGCCGGCAGCAGTGATGCAGCCGACGCCGTGGTCGAAGAAATTCGCGCAGCAGGTGGCACCGCGACCGCCAATAAAGATTCTGTATCTGACAAAGCCGGCGCCAAACGCATCGTCGAAACCGCGGTCAAAGAATTTGGTACGGTCGACATCATAGTTAACAACGCCGGCATTCTACGCGACAAGTCGTTTAAAAAAATGACGCTCGAAGAGTGGGACATGGTGATTGACGTTCATTTACACGGCTCGGCGTATGTCACCTGGCATGCGTGGCCCATCATGTACGAACAAAACTACGGTCGCGTTATCTTCACCTCTTCGGTGTCGGGCATTCTGGGGTCTTTCGGTCAGGCGAATTATGGCGCCGCCAAAATGGGCATGGTTGGGCTCATGAACAACCTCTCGCGTGAAGGTGCATCGCACAACATTCACACCAACTGTTTGTCGCCCGGCGCCGCTACGCGCATGACGGCGAGTGTACCCGGCAGCGAGATCGACCTCGACAATGTGGACGAAGCCAATAGCCCAGGGCTCGTTAGCCCGGCCGTGCTGTATATGGCTGGGGAAGATGCGCCCAACGGTCGTATTATCCAGGCCGCTCGCGGCCGTTTTGCCAGCGACATGGTGTACGCCAATACCGGTGTTGATCTTGGCAGCAACGCCACCGCCGAAGACTTCCGGGCCGCCGTAAATGACGCGCTGGACATGAGCGACGCGCAGCCCAAGACCACGTTCTGGCGCTAGGGGAAATGGATCTGGCTGACTTGAACATTGGCGAGGAAGCGGTCGTTGCGGGCTACAGCGATTCCACCGCCCCGTTTGTAAGTCAGCTCATGCAGCTAGGACTCATTCCGGGCACGCGCTTTCAACTGATCCGCGTCGCGCCGCTGGGCGATCCGATCGAAATCAGGTTTCGCGGTTTTTCCCTGGCCTTGCGGCGCCAGGAGGCCGCCATTCTGGAACTGCGCGCGCCATGACGACAGAACACATCATCGCGCTCACCGGCAATCCAAACAGCGGCAAGACAACGCTCTTCAACGCGCTAACCGGCACCCAACAACGCGTGGGCAACTGGCCCGGCGTTACGGTTGAACGTAAAACCGGACGCTACAACGACAGCAACGGTTCGGTCACCGTTGTCGATTTGCCAGGTACCTATGGCCTGTCTGTTACTGATGGCGGGCTCGATGAACAGATCGCACGCGACTACCTAACTGCTGGCAGTGCGGATGTTGTACTCAACGTGCTCGATGCCACGTCGCTGGCGCGGGACCTGTATCTCACCACAGAGCTGCTTGAACTCGGCAAACCGGTAGTTATTGCGCTTAACATGATGGACAGTGCTGACAAGCAAGGCCTGAGTATTGATATAACACAGCTGTCGCAGCGGCTGGGTTGTCCGGTTTTCGGCTTGGTGGCAAGTCGCGGTACTGGCGTCCCCGAGTTAAAAGACGCGCTCGCTGGGGCGTCTCGCGCCAAACCCGCAACGGCAATTGTTAGTGGCACTCCAGAACAGCGCTATCAGTTTATTGACGAACTACTGCGCGACTGCATGCAAGAGCAAAAGGTACGCACTTCGCTCTCAAAGCGTCTCGACGATCTGGTGCTGAACCGAATTCTCGCCTTGCCTATTTTCGGTTTTGTTATGTACCTGATGTTTATGTTCTCGATAAACATCGGCTCGGCGTTTATCGATTTTTTCGATCTGACAGGGCAAGCATTCTTCGTGCAGATACCAACCCTTGCGTTGAACGCAGTTAATGCACCCGCGTGGCTAACGGCCTTTATCGCAGATGGCGTGGGTGGTGGCCTGCAACTGGTGGGCACCTTTATTCCTGTCATCGGCGCACTGTTTTTAGCGCTGTCGTTTCTGGAAGATACCGGTTACATGGCGCGCGTTGCCTTTGTTATCGACAGGCTCACACGCAAACTGGGCTTGCCAGGCAAGGCATTTGTACCCTTGGTGGTGGGCTTCGGCTGCAATGTGCCTTCTGTGATGGCCACTCGCACGCTCGACAGTCAGTCTGATCGCATCCTGACCAGCATTATGGCGCCCTACATGTCATGCGGAGCCCGGCTTACGGTGTATGCGCTGTTTGCGGCTGCCTTTTTCCCGAGCAATGGGCACAACGTCGTGTTTGCGCTGTATCTCATTGGTATCGCGGCGGCTATTCTGTCCGCGCTCGCCGTGCGGCGGTTTCTGGTGCCTGGGCAGAACAGCCACTTTCTGCTTGAGCTGCCCGCCTACCACCTGCCTACGCTCAAGAGTCTGCTGCTGCAAACCTGGCAGCGATTAAAGAGCTTCGTGTTGCGCGCAGGCAAAGCCATTGTGGTGGTGGTCATCGCCTTAAACGTGGTGAACTCCCTTGGAGTTGATGGCAGCTTTGGTAATCAAAACAAGGAAAATTCTGCATTGTCGGCCATCGGCAAAACGGTGACTCCCTTATTTGCACCCATGGGTATTAGCGAAGACAACTGGCCTGCAACAGTGGGTATCTTCACCGGCATCTTCGCCAAAGAGGTCGTCGTTGGCACGCTAGATGCGTTGTATGCCCCGGCAACGGAGAATACCGACACCACCCCGCTGGAAACTCTGCAAGCGGCGGCGGCGAGCGTTCCCGCCAACCTGCAGGATCTGGGTAGCGCACTTACCGACCCACTCGGGCTCGAACTCGGCGACTTAAGCGATACCAGGGCAGCGGCGGCCGCACAGGACGTGGCCATCAATACTGTAACGGCCATGCAGCAACTGTTTGATGGCCAGCTAGGTGCGTTTTGCTACCTGCTGTTTGTACTGCTTTACGTCCCTTGCGTCGCAACCGTCGCTGTCATCTACAAAGAGCATGGCATCGGCTGGGCCAGTTTCAGCACAGCTTGGTCGGTGCTATTGGCCTACAGTGCAGCAGTGCTCTGCTATCAGCTTGGCACGTTAAGTGAGCACACGGGCTCCTCTCTTGCCTGGTGCGCGGCAATACTTACGCTCGCTGCCATCGGCTTTAGCGGGTTGATTCGCTTTGGCCCGAAGCCGGTGAGGTTGATACCCACGACAGCCCTCGACTGAATGCCCTCTGCTTTACACGCGGGACACAGCACCACGCACACCATCGCTCGTCATCTCGAACTCAAGCGCATCAGCCAGGTTTCATCTACATTCTCGTTGCGGGGCCGGTTGCCGTATTTGGTCTCCCAGGCCTGCGCAAACCACTCAAATTCGTCAGCGTCCGTTACCCTGGTAGCCGTCAGTTCGTAAATATTTCCACCACTGCGCAGTCGAACATTGGGGTTAGTCTCAATGTGCTCTACCCAGGTAGAGCGATTGGGGCCAGCAAAAACATAGAGCTTGTCCGCCTCACCAATCACCCAAAGGTTTACTGAGTAAGGCGTCTTGCCCTGAGTTTCAAACTGGATAATGCTTGGCTCAGCAACGGCACTCCAGTCGGCGGGGTTGGCAACCACCTCGCCGTCCAGCGCTCCCGAGGAGAAAGGTAACCAGTCAGCGCAGCCATGCACTGTACTGAACACACATAGCAGAACGCCAAACCGCAGACATTTAACAAGACCCTTCATACTTTGTTCCCTACAATGAACACAATCAGTCCGTGCTGAACTATCACCACCATACACCGGAGTGCCCCATAATATGAACGATAAAACCGCAACGGTGCACTTACGGCCAGAACCGCTCACAGCGGCGGCTTTTGCGCCATTCGGCAATGTCATCGAAACGAGTGCGCGTGCCAACAATCAGATGAACAGTGGCACCTTTGCGCGCTTTGACAACCTGGCAACTGTTGCCACCGATGGCAATCAACACTCAACCATCTCATTGGTGCGCAGCGAATCCCCGGCAACGCTGCCCCATCGCTTTACGCTGGTAGAAAAACACCCACTCTGCAGTCAGGCGTTCATTCCACGCACCGAGTTTGTGTTTTATGTGGTGGTTGGTGCGGCAGGCGAGCGCATCACCGCACAGGATCTGCACGCCTTTGTCAGTAACGGTAGGCAAGGCATCAGCTACTATCCCGGTACCTGGCACATGCCTCTGATCGCGCTACAAAGAGATCAGGAATTCATTGTTGTTGATCAGTCGAACCTGCCGGGCAACCTGGTCGAGCTCAACCTGGATCAGAGCGTTACGCTTAACCCTGCAGCCTAGACCATCTAATAGCCCGCCTACTCGCCGCTGAACGAATCACCAGGCACACGCACCAGGCCTTCTAACAGTACCCGCGCACTGCGGCTCATGCTGGCCTTTACCACCGCCCATTCGCCAGAGTTGTTGTTTGCCTCGGCGCCCACCCGCAATGTGCCGGAGGGGTGACCAAAACGGACGGCTTCGCGCTCACCGCCACCGGCAGCAATGTTAACCAGGGTGCCCGGTATGGCAGCCGCAGTGCCAATGGCCACAGCCGCTGTGCCCATCATGGCGTGATGCAGCTTGCCCATGGACAGGGCCCGCACCAGCAAATCAATGTCAGCTGCCGCCACTTCTTTACCACTCGACGCGGTGTAGGTAGCCGGCTTACCAACAAAAGCCACCTTTGGTGTGTGCTGGCGGGCGGCGGCCTCGGCAATGTCAGCAATCAGCCCCATACGCACCGCGCCCCAGGCGCGGATGGTTTCAAATCGCGCAAGCGCCGCTTCATCATTGTTAATGTCGTCCTGCAATTCCGTACCGGTGTAACCGATCTCATCGGCGTTTAAAAATATCGTCGGAATGCCCGCATTGATCATGGTGGCTTTGAAGGTACCAATACCCGGCACTTCAAGCTCGTCCACCAGATTACCGGTGGGAAACATCGAACCGCCCTGCGCATCTGCCGGGTCCATAAAATCCAGTTGCACCTCGGCAGCAGGAAAGGTTACGCCATCGAGCTCGAAATCGCCGGTTTCCTGCACCTCACCCCCCGTCATGGGAACATGAGCAACAATGGTCTTGCGAATGTTCGCCTGCCAAATACGCACGGTAGCAACGCCATCTGCAGGTATACGCGCGGCATCAACAAGGCCCGCACTAATCGCAAAGCCGCCCACAGCCGCTGACAGGTTGCCGCAGTTGCCGCTCCAGTCGACAAAAGGTTTATCAATTGACACCTGACCAAACAGGTAATCAACATCATGATCGGGTTCGCTGCTCTTCGACACGATGACCGATTTGCTGGTGCTCGACGTTGCCCCGCCCATACCATCGGTTTGTTTACCATAGGGATCAGGACTGCCAATGACGCGTAACAAAAACTGATCGCGCGCCACACCCGCCACCTGGGCGGCTGCCGGCAGATCGTCGAGCTTGAAGAACACGCCCTTACTGGTACCACCCCGAATGTAGGTAGCAGGCACTTTCACTTGCGGTACAAAACCCATTATTGGCTCCCTAACCAGCAGACGCCGAAGACTCAAGGAAGTCTTGCGCAAACCGTTGCAACACCCCGCCTGCGGAATACACAGACACTTCTTCCGCAGTATCAAGACGACAGGTCATAGGCACTTCTACGCGCTCACCGTTGGTGCGATTGATAACCAGCGTCAAGGTAGCGCCGGGGGCCGGATCACCCAGCACGTCAAAGGTTTCAGTGCCATCAATGGCATAGGTCTTACGGGTATCGCCAGGTTTAAACTCAAGTGGCAACACGCCCATGCCCAAGAGATTGGTGCGGTGAATACGCTCGAAGCCTTCTGCCACAATCACTTCTACGCCTGCAAGCCGAACACCTTTGGCTGCCCAGTCGCGGGATGAACCCTGACCATAGTCAGCGCCTGCAACAATGATCAGTGGTTGCGAACGGTTCATGTAAGTCTCAATAGCCTCCCACATGCGAGTGACTTTGCCTTCAGGCTCAATGCGAGCCAGTGAACCCTGTTTGATCTCACCGTTTTCCTGCACCATTTCGTTGAGCAGCTTGGGGTTTGCAAAGGTTGCCCGCTGCGCGGTCAGGTGGTCGCCACGGTGAGTGGCGTAAGAATTGAAGTCTTCTTCTGGCACGCCCATCTTGGCGAGATATTCGCCAGCAGCACTGCTGGCGAGAATCGCATTGGATGGCGACAGGTGATCGGTGGTGATGTTGTCGCCCAATACAGCAAGCGGGCGCATGCCCGTCATGGTACGCTCACCAGCAAGCGCGCCTTCCCAATAGGGTGGACGCCGGATGTAGGTAGTTTGCGGACGCCAATCGTAAAGTGGATTCGTTGCATCGGTGGTGTCTTTGACCTTGATAAACATCGGGTCATACACCTGGCGAAACTGTTCTGGCTTAACGCTCTGCCCAACCACGGCATCAATTTCTTCATCGCTTGGCCAAATATCGGCCAATGTTACCGGGTTGCCGTCTTGGTCGGTGCCAAGGGCGTCACGCTCAATATCGAGTCGAATGGTACCGGCAATCGCATAGGCGATGACCAGTGGTGGTGATGCCAGGAACGCCTGCTTCGCGTACGGGTGAATACGCCCGTCGAAGTTGCGATTACCCGACAACACGGCGGTGGCGTAGAGGTCACGGTCGATAATTTCTTTCTGAATGACCGGATCCAACGCACCGCTCATGCCGTTGCAGGTAGTACAGGCGAACGCCACGATGCCGAAACCCAATTGCTCGAGTTCCGGTAGCAGATTCGATTCTTCCAAATAGAGCTGTACCGCCTTCGAGCCCGGTGCCAGTGAACTCTTCACCCAGGGCTTGCGCGTCAAGCCTTTGGCATTGGCGTTGCGCGCAATCAATCCGGCGGCAACCACGTTGCGCGGATTACTGGTGTTGGTGCAGCTGGTAATGGCCGCAATAATTACGGCCCCGTCCGGCATCAGGCCGGCTTCGTCTTCCACCGTACCCGCAATGCCTTTTGCCGCCAGCTCGCTGGTGGCCACCCGTCGATGCGGATTGGAAGGCCCTGCCACGTTGCGCACAACAGACGACAGATCAAAACTCAACACGCGCTCGTAGTCGACATCACGGAGGCTATCAACCCACAGTCCGGATTCCTTGGCGTAAGTTTCGACTAGCTTTACCTGCTCGTCATCACGGCCGGTTAAACGCAGGTAGTCGATGGTTTTTCGATCGATATAGAACATGGCGGCGGTGGCGCCAAATTCTGGGGTCATGTTCGAAATGGTGGCGCGATCACCCAGGGTCAGGTCTTCGGCGCCCTCACCGAAAAACTCGAGGTAGCACGACACCACGCGCTGCTCGCGCAGAAACTCGGTGATTGCCAGCACGATGTCTGTCGCTGTAATGCCTGGCTGCCGCTTGCCGGTCAGTTCAACACCGACAATGTCTGGTAGCCGCATGTACGACGCCCGACCCAACATCACGTTCTCGGCTTCCAGTCCGCCCACGCCAATAGCGATGACTCCCAGAGCGTCGACGTGCGGCGTGTGACTGTCTGTACCCACCAACGTATCCGGAAAGGCTATGCCATCGGTGTTGTGCACCACCGGCGACATTTTCTCGAGATTGATCTGATGCATGATGCCGTTGCCGGGCGGTATGACATCAACGTTTTCAAACGCAGTTTTGCACCAATCGATAAAGTGAAAACGATCCGCGTTGCGGCGGTCTTCAATCGCGCGGTTTTTTTCGAAGGCATCTTCTTCAAAGCCTGCATGCTCAACCGCGAGCGAGTGATCCACAATAAGCTGGGTAGGCACAACCGGATTAACCTGGGACGGATCGCCGCCCTTTTCGGCAATGGCATCCCGCAAGCCCGCAAGATCAACCAGCGCGGTCTGACCCAGAATGTCGTGGCAAACCACACGCGCCGGAAACCAGGGAAAGTCGCGGTCGCGCTTTCTCTCGATGAGTTGCTCGAGCGAGGCCGTGAGCATTTCCGGGGGACACTTGCGCACCAGGTTTTCAGCCAGAACCCGCGAGGTATAGGGCAGCCCGTCGTAGGCACCCGGCTTTATGTCTTCCACCGCCGCGCGGGCGTCGAAGTGCTGCAGATCGGTGCCTTTCAGCGGTGTTTTGTAGCTACTGTTCTTATTGTAGTTACTGCTTGTATTGTTCATCGGTGGGGTCTGAGCCTCTTGCAGGAACCCCAATTTTAGCACTCCGACCGGCTACCAGCGACCGCAGGCGGCGCCAGCGCTTACGCCGTCGTTCACCCCGATGCGGCGCTCGAACCGGTGGCACCACTCCCGAGGTGTTTGACGAATCATCGAGAAAGGCAAACGGCAACCCTGCGGTGGCTAACGCATACCCCAGACTGAGCTGATCGCGCGGCGCGTGGGTTGTGATCTGCTCCCACCACAAAGTCATCGCCTGATCGAGTGCGGGGTGAGAATGATCTCGAACAAGCAGATAGTTGGCAGAAATCACCGCGTCGCAATCAAAGCCCTCAGCGGCATATCGCGCAAGCTGGTCCCGCGCGGTTGCCAGCTGATTTGCATCCAGTTTGTCCTGCGCGACACAGGCTGCGAGTTCATCGTTGAGGCTGCGCTTTGCCGGGTGCCGAAAAGCACCAACGGCGGCACCCAGAGATCGCAACCGAGCAACCAGTGTTGCGTAGTCCGCATCGAAGCGAATATTGCCGTCGTGATAGATCGAGACTTCACACTCAGGTAGCACCCGGTGTGGAAAAAACTTGTGATAACGATTTATCGCGTGCGCCGTTTGCAACTCGGGCGGACTACTGAGTGGCCGAACTTGCCAGGGCTCTGGCAGTCGCGCGTTCGACTGATCAGAAAAATACAGGAACTTTGCATCAGGTGCTGCCTGCGCAGATGCCGGGGCACCACCTTCTTGCAGTTGATCATAACCGCCGATCACGCAGGTGTAGGCAACAAAGGGCTTCACTTGTTGCGCAACCTGTAGAGGGGTCCAAGCGTAAGATCATGCAATCGCTGGCGCAGTAGCGCAGGCAATGTACGCTGCTGCATGCGTCGCGCCATCAGTTCAGGATGCACCCGGTTCAGGGCAAACTCGCCGGTCACCGGCTCACTCAACTGCCTCAGCGCGGTTTCCTGCGCACTGCCTTTGGCAACGTACAAAAGCATATTTTGCCGATAAATGAGATTAACCGCCGGATTGGACCATAACGCCGGACGGATAATGTCGAAACACAGCATGCCTGCATTGGCGAAGTGCTCACGCCAGTACGATTGTGGTTGTTCGTTGATGTGGTCAGTGCCACCCTGCCCTGGAATAGCCGCAGAAAACAGCACCATGTCAGCACGGCCGGCCAAGTAATTCACCAAATCCGCGGCCTGGGTAGCTGCCAGATGCTCGGCAACTTCGATACAGAGCGCGAGATCGTAGTTTGCATCGGCAGCGGGCATAGACTCTGCGAGGTTGTGCTCGGTAAATTCGCCCTCAGCAATCTCAAGCTGCTCACGCGGCACCCAGGGTCCGTCGATGCCATGCACCTTTGTGACACCACGCGACTTGCATGCGGCTAACCAAATGCCCGTCGCGCAGCCAACGTCCAGCACAGATTGCGGAAAGCTTTCTGCGCCCTGACCAAGAGGAGCAATCTCTGCTAAGAGTACATCGAGCACAGCGCTGGTCGAACTCTGGGTCAGACTTTGGCGGTCGGCGTAAAACTGTTCGGAATAACTCATGGCGTCTGTACCGCATTAAACAACGAGTGCAAACGTCTGGCCGCCCAGAACCGAAACGCAAGCGCCCGCACGACCTTGGCAGTCGCAAACACACAAGCACCACCAACGGCCCCATACATAGGAATCATGGCGAGACTCCCCAACACCACGCAAGCCAAGCTGAGCAGAGAAATCACCAGCGCGTCTTTTTCGAAGCGCGTTGCGTACAACAGCTGCATAGACGGGCCGACCAGATTTACGATCGCAAATCCAACACCCAAAATAATCATAGGTTGGGTGACTGCCACGTAGGCCTCACCAAAAACGCTCACCACCAGCCGCTCTCCAAACAGTATAAAGCACGCCAACAACGGCACTGACACGCCAAGCGCAGCCCAACCCGAACGGCCAACTAGCTGCTGCAATCGGCGGCCATCTGACAACTCATACAAGCGCGTAACCGTGGGCTTGATTACAGACTCAACCAACGTCAACGGCATACCTATCAAGATGGCCAGTGACAGAGCAATCTTAAAGTAGGCCACCTCAAGTGGGTCGGCAAGCCAGGCGACCAATGGCACGAACAACTCTGTGTTCAGATAGCCAATCGCCGCAATGCCGGTGAAGGGCCATACTGCCGCTCGCCAGCGCTGCACTTCAGCAGACAACTGCGACTCGGATACCGGCGATGCGAGCTGAGGCTCTGAACCACGCAACAAAAAGCGCGCATAACCCCAGGCGCAAATTACCGCGACGCTGTAGCACAGCAGGGCAGCGCTAATGTCGAGCGCGCCTGCCAGCAGTAACACACCCAGCAGCACGGTTAAGGTCGCTGGGCGCACTATGGTTTCTGGCAGCGTGGCCACCACCACACGGTGCATGCCTTGCAACAGCGCGGCGTTAAAGCGCGTAAGCGCGATTGCGACAACGGCACAACAGAGTAACCCACCAATAACATAAGGCTGGGCAAGCACTAAATTGGTTTGGGTATTGGTTTGGGTATAAAAGACGCCAAAACCCAGTACTCCGGCCCCGGCAAGAAGCAGCGTGCAACGCAACGCCCATTGGCGTAGCGCAGCGATCAGCTGGGGTTGTTGATCTGACCCTGTATCGGTTGCATCAAAGCGCGCGACTTCGCGCACCAAAAGCGGCGCAAACCCAGCGTACGCCGGCAGCGCACAGAGCCCAATCACCGCAATGATCAGAGAGTAATGACCAAACTGTTCCGGACCCAACGCCCGCGCCAACACCACTGACACCAATAGCGACAGCAGCATTTGCACAACGCGGGTAACACCCACCCCCGCAAAACCACGCAGCAGCGTTTTCCGCAGACTAATTGCGGGCTGCGACCCCGTCACCGGGGTATCAGTAGAGGCGGAAATGGGCATGCAGCGCGAATGTCCTTCATCTATAGCGTCTATAGCGTCAGCCAGGAATAGCGTCCGCCAAAGATAGCGTCAGCCAGGCGACACGATTCATTCGTGTCGAAGCATAAGATAAGCATGAGCATGATAGTGCATGCCCCACAGCTCAAACGAGACGCCCGTCACGCCGGACCCGTTAACTTCACCTGCTTTTAGGCCATCTAGTTGTCACTATTTTGGCAAGCGCCCCAATCCTTGCGACATCAGCTGTTTCCCTACGAGTTGGTGCAGCAGCGGAAACTCTTTCTGGGGAATTGCCGGGGAACCCGAGCGACGCTTCCCAACAAACAGGAAAAAACGTTCCCGCTGAAACGTTTTTTCATCCAGAAACGCTGCGTCGACTGGCCTGTGATGGCGGGCTGGTCACGGTGGTCGAGAAAGCCAACGGTGATCCGTTGAGTATCGGCCGAAAGACCCGCGTGATTCCGCCATCGATGCGTCGAGCTCTCGTCGCCCGAGATCGGTGCTGCCAATACCCGGGATGCAGCCACGACCGTTATGTCGAGGGGCACCATATAGTGCACTGGGCCCAAGGGGGCACCACGCAACTCAACAATCTGGTTTTGCTATGCAGCCGCCATCATCGCCAGTTGCACGAGTTCGGGGAACGCATTCAACGCCGCAAGGACGGCACCTTTGCGGTGGCTAAATCGCGGGACCTGAAAGCCGTTTGTACCGATCACCCCTGACGCCCACCGGTACAAACGGTTTTTAGAGGCGACTATTTGGGTCTTCAGATAGGTGCTATCGGCCAATAACGGTCATTCAAAACTACGTCTATGGGGTCCATATGGTGCATGGTGTTCCGGCGCAATAGAATCAAACTCGCAATCCATACCTAGGCTATCTACCGAATATGGCGAAAAACGATGTATCGAAGATAAGCGGCGAGGTTGTCTATGAAAACCGGTGGATGAAGGTCCGTGAAGATATAGTTCAATATCCCGACGGGACGAAAGGCATCTACGGGGTTGTCGACAAGGAAGATTTCGCACTCATCATTCCACGACACGAGAATGGCGATTTTCAGTTGGTGCAGCAGTACCGCTATCCCGTGGGCGCCAGATATTGGGAATTCCCACAAGGTTCTTGGGAGACACAACCTGGCACTGACCCGTATGAAGTTGCAAAAGGCGAGCTGGAGGAAGAAACGGGGTTTACATCGAATTCATTGAAGAAACTAGCCCACCTTTTTGAAGCCTACGGTTTTTCCAGCCAGGGCTTCCACATTTTTCTAGCGGATCAATTAGTCCTTGGCAGAAAAAAACGCGATCACGAGGAACAAGGGATGATTACTCACAGGTTTTCGTTGGAAGAGATCAACGAGATGATTCGCAGCGGTCAGATCAAAGATGCGCCAACCATTGCCGCTCTCGGCATACTCTCTTTTTCGAAATAGCCCACAGAACCTAGAATCTTGCGCGCGAGCAAGATCGAGAAAAATACTCCGCTCAAAATCTTTACGAAAAAAATCATTTTCCTCCTTCCCTAGTTTTCCCTAGCTTTTCGTAGCTTTTCGTAGCTTTTCGTAGCTTTGCGAATCAGAACAAGTAGTTTACAGCCACCAGTATCAACAATACACCTAAGGCAAATTTCCCCTTTTTCACTTTATTTCAGTCATCGGCTTACCTAAGAATTGCCGAGCCCCTACAAATTGCAGTTGAGCTACCGAGCGCAGCCTTCCCTGCTGCCTCGCTCATTTTCTGATTCGCTCGGTACCGGGCACGCCTAAACTTCCGTGTCGTTTGAAGCGTCATCACTAGGATCATCCAATATTTCTGAGCACTGCTCAAAAAACAACAAACACGCCATGGTTGGCAGCACGAGCCACAAAGGAAACTGTTGACCACTTTACTATTGCCGCATCTAGGTCCAGACACCCGATCGATTGCTTTGGTAGCCCAATGACTTATAGGCAGCGTCCACCAACGACTGACCACGCTCATTCATCAAGATGCCCTCGCCCATACGATTCATCGTGTAACCGAAGCTCATGCGCGCCGCCGGGTCAGCAAACCCGACACTGCCCCCCGCGCCCACGTGGCCAAAGGCGGCCGCACCAAAAATTGCACTGTCGGTGCCGAGCACCAGCTCACGGCGGTTATCCATCGACTTCATGAAGCCGGGACCAAAGCGACTGGGTATCAACAGGGTGGCGTCTTCGTGACTGGCCACCGCCACCTCTCCCATTACACTCAGCGCATCTGGTGTGACGTAGGTATGGCCGTTGAGCGTACCGCCACAGGCAAAGGGTGCGTAGATTTTGGCCAGCCCGCGGCCGTTCGACACCCCGCCACCACCACCGATCTCAGCCGCCCGACAGTCCCGCGAATTTGGATTAAACCCGCCGTTGTTGAACAGGGCGAGGTTTTGAATAGATTGCCGATCGTTAATCAACGCCTGGGTAAAGGCGCTCAGTTGCGCCCCTTTTCTGGGACGAAACGGAATCATCGACGCAACATTAGGCTCCTGCTCTTCTGGCAACCCAATCCAGAACTGGGCGCCGGTGGGGTCCGCAATTGCAGATTTAAAATAAGTCCCCAAACTCTGCCCTGACACCCGGCGTATGAGTTCGCCAACGGTCCAGCCAAAGGTCATCATGTGATAACCATTGCGTGTGCCCGGCTGCCAAAACGGTTCTTCGGCGCACAGCTTGCCCACCATGTAGTCCCAGTCGCAGCAGCCCTTTTTGTCCAGCGCCTCACGCACACAGGGAATTCCAACAGAGTGATCCAGCATCATCTTCACCCTTGCCTGTTCTTTGCCATTCACCGCAAACTCTGGCCAATAACGCTTCACCGGCGCATCGAGATCCAGCTCGCCAGCACTAACAAGAGTATGTGCTGCCAGCGCCACCGCGCCCTTGGTGCTGGAAAACACGACGGATATAGTGTCTTCCTCCCAGGGCTCGGAGGGGGTTGAAGGAGAAGATGCCGCCTCCTTCGGCGCTTTAGCACCGCCCCAAAGGTCAACGACTGGCGCACCATCGAGCGTGATGCATACCGACGCACCTACCTCGTCATGCCCGACAAAATTGTGCTCAAAGGCTTCAGCGACTGCACTAAAGCGAGGGTCAAAGCGGCCCTTGATGGTGCTGCTACCAATGGAATCATTACGCACTGATTTGTCCAGTTCTTGCACGTTGAGGGCTCTCTATTAGTGTGGTTGTATCGGTACAGTGAATAGTTCCGAACCTCAATGCAAGGTGTAGCGCAAGGTGGAGTGCAAGCTACTCGAAGGGTCTTATCACATCGATGCAAAGCACTGGCCGCAAACCCTCTGTCCAGCTATATTCCAGCCGCTAACGCAGCCCTTACTGTCATTCCCACAAGGTCCACAACTTGAACTCTATGCAAACAGGTGATCGAGGTACTGGCGGCGGCGCAGAAAGCTGGTCAGGACGCCTCGCCTTTATCCTCGCCTCCGTGGGCGCGGCCGTTGGCCTTGGTAATATCTGGAAATTCCCCTACACCGTTGGCTCCAGTGGGGGCACAGCCTTTGTAC
>CAZSYU010000058.1:0-23937 GCA_964611345.1 uncultured Pseudomonadales bacterium | reverse complement strand
CCTCTGACCCCATCGAAACCGGCAATTGTTGTGCCGACGATCTGGCCATCCAACAGACACACCAAAAACAGTTCGGGTTGTACAGTCAGTTTGAGATTGATCAGCGTATTTGACTGATTCCAGCTCGGCTCATTGGGAAACACGTCCTCCCAAAGTGCTACAACGCCGCCATAGTCCATACTCTGATAGGGTCTAACTATTGGCGTCGTCACATTGGGCCCCTGGATACATCGTTATTGTCGTGCTTTAAAAGTACGCCAAATTCGGAGAAGGAGTCTTCAAATGTCTCGCACAGCGACTAGCGAAAGTCCCGGAATCTAGCGCTCCGTAGGATCAGCCCCATCCTTCGGTGCTCCGGTACCTGACGAACCAAGAAACAGTTTTCGGCCGTCGGTAAAGGTGACGTCCCGACCGTTGGCCCGATTCGACAGGTCTTTGCTCTGGTAACCGTCCACCACTATCTGAGTGCCGATCTTCAGCGAGTTTTTATTGAAGCCGCGGCGAATAAGCGTGTTGGGTGTGCCGCCTTCAACCATCCAGGCCTCTTTTTCACCTTTTTCGTTGGTGTGCTCGAGGTGAATCCAGGCGTGCGGATTAACCCACTCCACTTTGGTAACGGGGCCACGCAGAACCAGCGGGCGATTGGGGTCGAACTCGGCACCAAAGGCGTGGTGAGCGTTGAGGTTGATGGTGTTAAAGAGGGCGCCAAGACCGAGGCCTGCAACCATTGCGATGCGCGCACCCCCTGAAAGCAACGAAGTGCGCTGCGTTTTAGCTGCATTGGTGTCTGATTTTCGGTACACACGCTGGGTCATAACCGCCTCTCTTGGGTTGCATTTACTAATTAAGTATACCTTAGTCGCTGGCGGAGCTTTTATTCGCTCGCGGCACCAGCCGCGTGCTGTTTTTGCCAATCTGCCTCAAGCCGTCGGGCGCCCCGCATAATGTTGCCCAGAGCGTGGTTGCCCTCGTGGCAGGCATACTCAAATACCTTGTCGTCGGTTTTGGGCCAGGGGTACTCACCCGACCAACTGCTGGTCCAGGTGGTGGGGTCGTCCACAGTAAAGCTGTAGTGCAGGCTGCCGTCAGGGTTTTTGCGGAACCGTTCTATCACATGCAGATCTCTGGAGGCCCCCGACAATCCAGGTCGGTCCGTAAAGTTTGTGGTGTCGACCACCAGAGTGTCGCCTTCCCAGGTGCCGATGGAGTCGCCCAGAAAGGAACGCTCTGAGGCCGGGGCGTGTTCGCTGTTCAGACGGATAATACGTGCATCGTGCACCATCTCGTTCAAAATCATGAAGTGATCTTTGGTTTGCACAATGCGTTTAAAATTGTTGTACAGCACCGGGAACATGGGTGGACCGGAGGTGGAGCCGAAGCCAAGCAGACAACGCTCTGCGTTTGGTCGTAGCTCCATGTTGTCATAGGGGCCTGGTCCGGGCATCCAGTAGGCTTCCCCTTTGTTGGGGCGAAAGAACGAGAGGTACTTGGCAAACTTCGCGCCGGCAGCGGGAGTCATTTTAGGGCGCCTGCCGTTGGCGGGTTCGATGATGATCGAGGTACGGAACTTGCCGTCGATGGTAAATACATCATCGCCGCGATCGACCCAGAAGGTGTTGTAGCCACCCACGTTACCGGCTGCGCCCTCGCTGCCGTCACCGCCGTCTGGTGGTGCGTCACGGTCGGGGTTGCTCGACTGCGAACCGGCATCGATAAGGGCCTGTTCTGTGGCGATCATTTTTTCAGCCTGTTCTTTGGTTAACAGCAGGTTGTCACCAAAGGCTTTGGGGCGTTGCAAGGGTGTGAGTGTGGCAATGTTGTAGGTGCCAGAAAGATCGGGGTGTTTGCCGATATAGCCTTTCTTGTCGCGCGCAGCAGCATTATTGGTTATGAGTACTATGCAAAGCAGTACAAAGGCGCCTGCCAGGTAGTTCGTTAGCGTGTTGTTCGCTGAACCTGTCATGTTTGCCTCCGCTTAACGCTCAAGCGGCTTGCGTCGCCACTCGCCGTACATCAGCTCTTCGACGAATTCGACACAACGAAACTCCATGAGCCGGGCGTCGGGTTCCATGCGGCGGTACAGCGGCATGCTGATCTTCCAGGGTTTGGTAAACACGTTGGGGTCTTCGATGGTGGCTTCGTACTGCAAATGATTGGGGCCGACAGGGGTGAAGCGTTCGGTTACCTTCATGGCCTCGGTGTGGTGATTGCCGGCGCGGTCGAACCAGGTCTCGGCATTTTGGCCGGTGACTTCCACCACCAGCGTATCACCCTCCCAGCGCCCATCTGACTGACCCATCCAGCTATCTAGCGGGGGAGGTTCGTTGTTGTCCATGTAGATCTCGCGCACAGCACCGGCGTATTGGTACGCGAAGAACACGGTGCCTTTGCCATGAAAGATCTGAAAGGGTTGTGGCATGTAGTTGGCGCGTGGAATTCCCGGCAGATAGCATTTCACTTCGGGGTCACGGTCGAGCCAGTTCGCGGCGTTGTCATCGCGTTTTGCCAGAGCCTCTTTCGTGTATGGAATCTTCTCGCCGCCCACAACAATGCCAGCGCCGGGTGGCACGGCCGCAACGGCGCCCAGGTACATGGTTTTGACGGCCGGAACGGGACCCAAGGGACCCTTGCGTACCTGCAACGAGGGTTTGGCGACGTGACGTTCCACATTCCAGTTGGCCTCATTCATGGCTTGCCAAATTCCATTTAGGTCGGGGTGTTTGCCGTCAGCGCCGCGGGGTGCTTTGTACGGCCGTGCTGCGTGGCTGCTCGCGCTTGCAAGTAATGCTGCCATGACCAGGAGTGCGGTGACAATCCTGGTCAGGTAATGCGTTTGCTTGTGCAAGTGCTGTTGCAAACGGTGTTGCAAATGGTGTCGCATGCTTCTCCCCGAAGTTCTGAAGATCTCTCTCCCACAGATGCTCCCACCGGTGTATCAGGGCGTCAAGGCGGGTAAAATGGCCGGTTCGCGATTTAACAGGTTCATTGCATGTCCGGACTCTCCGATCTCGCTGACTTGGCAGGCCCGCATCCCGAGTGGTTTCAGGCCGCACTTGCCGTGCCGCGCAAGGAGCATGTGGTGCCCTGTGATGGTGGCACCCTGCACGGTTTTAGCTGGGGCGACCCACAAAAACCTGCGGTGTTGTTTACCCATGGCATGCTGGCGCACGCGCGGTGCTGGGCTTTTGTGGCACCCCTGTTGGCAGAGCACTTTCACCTGGCTGCCTATGATATCTCTGGTATGGGCGATTCAAGTTGGCACGAGTCTTATAACTACGAGCAACGCGCGGCGGAGGCGTTGGTGTTTGCCAACGCGCTTGAGATGGAGCGCCCCCAGTTGGTGTGTCACAGCTTTGGTGGCTCGGTCGGTTTGAGTGCAACCCAACACTACCCTGATGCTTTTAGCAGCCTGATTGTTTGCGACATGACCATGTTGCGGCCAGAAGACGTGGCAGAGTTTGAGAAATCACATGAGGAAAATCCAGGCTTCGCCAGAGTGCGCAGTACCAACAAGGTTTACGAGCGCCTTGAAACGGCACTGGCGCGATACCGACTGGCGCCCGAACAGCCATGCGCGAACGACTTTCTATTAGAGTACATGGCTTACCATTCTTTAAAGAAGGTTGAGGGTGGCTACGTCTGGAAATTCGATCCGCGGATTCTCTCCCCGGATCGAATGAAAGACACAGACTGGTGGGCATCATTATCAACACGATTTGCAGCACTTGCGATGCCCAAGGCCATAGTGCATGGCGCGCTAAGTGACCTGTTCACGCCGCAGGTTGCGCAGTACATGCGCGAGCTGACGGAGCATCGAGTGCCGATTGTTGGCATTGAACATGCACATCACCATGTCATGCTCGATCAGCCTATCGCTCTGGCGGCAACACTCAGCGCATTGTTGCAAAGCCTGCCGGGTGACGCAGCAGTTTAGCTCGCGGGTTGCGCGTGGTCGTGCATAAAAGTGTCGAAGCTGCGAAAGAACTGATTGCGAAGCTCATCGCGCTCCTGTAGCAGCTCGTGTTCTGAATCTGCCACACTAAACAGTGTCGCTGCGTCGCAGTTGTCGCAGAATCGTTGGGTAGGTACAGGATCAACCAGACTGTCTTGCAGTGGATTGGCAACCAGCAATGGCGTAGTTATGCATGCGGCATTTGCGGGCTGGATAATCAATTGAATGCTGGTAACGGCCTCGCGTATCCAGCGCCAGGTGACACCGTGAGTGATCAACCAGGGGTCACAGCGCAGGTAGTGACGCCACGCATCAATACGAAATTGGTCTGAACACAGCGGTGTGTGTGGTCCATGAGGATCGTTGTCGGTCGCTCCGGGGGCGTAACTGCCGTCCATTCCTGCGCCATAAACCGCTTCAGACAGGCTGCGCAACAACCAGTTGGGCAAACCCTTTAAACCCAGCATGGGGGCAACTACGGCGGCGGCTTTAAATACCGAATGATGTTCTTGCAGCAGGCGAATGCACACATTGCCGCCCATGGAATGCCCAAGGCCCACTAGCGGTTGGGGCGTGTTTTGCTGCGTTAACCAGGCCGCGACTTCCAGCGCGTCGTCAACCATGGTCGCGTAGTTTTCTACCCAACCCTTGCGCTCGGCATGGGCGCGGGTAGATAGGCCCTGACCGCGCCAATCGAAGCACAGCACGGCGAACCCCATGGTTTGCAGATCGCGCGCGACCTCGTAATATTTTTCGATGAACTCCGCGTAGCCCGTCATGATCATAACGGTGCCGCGTGGCGCGGTCGCAGTGGCCTGCCAGAGTGCGCAACGCAGCCGCGCGCCGTCTCTTGTTGTTAGGTACTCAAGCTGGGCAGCATCGAGAAATTCTGCGCTGACCAGATCCTGTTCGTGGCGCACAAGGCGTGGCGGGTCGCTGGCGTTCACCTGGCCTGGAGCTACGCCGGCAGGTTGACGCCCTGGTTGACCTTGCGGCTGTTCGACTGCGTTTGTGGCGGATTGGTCTGACATAGGGGTAGTGTACATTGGGAGCGTTTACCGCTACCTAGCTTCCTACAAAGTCGCCGCGGGCGCTCACAAAGTCGCCGCGGCTGACTGATTCGATCCCGTGGCGGTGACTTCTGCCACTGCGGCTTTGATTGCATCCAGTCGATGCTCAAAGCGAGTGTTATCGGGTATGCAATGGTCGGAGCCTAAGCCGTGCAGATAGCTGGCAACTTCCTCGTTCATGCCTGTCACGTACACCGTCTTACCTGCGTCTCTGGCGTCGCAAGCGATAGTCTCAACCGCTCTTGCCGCCGAGACATCGATGAACGTCAGGCGTTCAAAGTCGAGCACGATGGCGCTGGCGTGTTCTTTCACGCGTTCCCGAACCTGGTGACCAAGGTCTGCAGCAGCACCAAAGCTTAGCGGACCGGTAAAATCAAACAGGGTGACCTTGTTTTTACTGCGGGCAAGTAGCGCCAGCTCTTCTTCGCTGCCAGTGTTCATTTGCTGAGCCACAACCTCGTCGAGTTGGGTGTCAGCGAGACGCTTAATGAAGGCGAGCGCAGCCATAACAACACCCACAGCTACCGCGGTGATGAGGTCCACGAAAACGGTGAGAAGAAGTACGGTGGCCATCAGCACCAGATCCCAGCGCGGTCCGCGGTGGGCGCGCTTGAGGTAGGCAACATCAATAATGTCGTAACCCACCTTGACCAGAATACCCGCCAGCACGGCATGAGGGATTTGCGCGGCGAGTGGCGCGAGGCTTAGCACGATGACAACCAGCACGATCGAGTGCAGCATGCCAGAGATTTTGGTTGAACCGCCGCTGCGAATGTTGACCACGGTGCGCATGGTGGCACCGGCGCCGGGAATGGCACCGAATAGTCCGGCAATGGTGTTACCTATACCCTGGCCGATCAGTTCTTTTTCGGAGTCGTGGCGGGTGCGCGTCATGTTGTCGGCAACCAGTGAGGTCAGCAGGCTGTCGATGGCGCCCAGGATGGCGAGTATTAGAGCGGCCTCAAGAACAACCACAAAGGTGTCCTGAGTGAACGCTGGCCGAACGAATTCGGGCAGGCCCGTTGGAATATCGCCAAGTACGGGAGCGCCTTTCACAACCAGACTAAGCAGTGTGCCGATGATCAGACCGGCCAGCGCGCCCGGCAGGAATTTCCCCCAGGTTGTAGGCCAGAAAAACACCACGCCCAAAGTGACTACGCCAATGATCAGGGCGGCAAAGTTGGGATCGGCGATAGCACCTGGAATGGCTGTGAGCGCAGGAATGGTTCCGCCGCCAGTCGGCTCGTGGCCGAATAACCGCGCGAATTGCAGGGCAATGATGATGCAGCCGATGCCACTCATGAACCCTGAGATCACGGGATAGGGCACCAGGCGGATGTACTGGCCAAAGCGCAGCACGCCAAACACGATTTGCAGAACGCCGGCGAGCACTACCGCACCAAACACCAGCGCCGGATTGCCAGATAGCGAGGAGAATACGCCGGCAAACACCACCACCATGGGTCCGGTAGGGCCCGTAACGTTGGTGCCGGTACCGCCAAACAACGAGGCGAAGAAGCCCACAAAAATGGCACCCCAAATACCGGCAATGGGTCCGGCACCCGAGGCTTCCCCAAACGCAAGGGCGAGAGGCAGTGCAACAATACCGGCGGTTAGTCCGCCATAGATGTCACCACGCAAATTGGAAGTGTCGAAGAATTTCATATTGGCTCCGTCGATGGTTCTGCCGGCACCAGGCCTGGCACTCGATCCCTAAAGTAAAAACGTCTGGTGATCAGTCTGAACAGTTCGTCATTTCTGCGGCCAGCTTGGCCACTTCTTCGGAATAGCGTTCTGAGACCGGTTCAAAGGCATCGTCTTTCTCATCGTAGGCGACGATGCCACCGGTTTTGATGTCGTAAACCCAACCGTGCAGGGTGACCTCTTTCTTGGCGAGCTTGGTTGCAACTGTTGGGTGCGTCTTCAAGTGATTGAGCTGCAGTATGACGTTCTGCTGTAGCAGCATGGCCATTCTCTCATCATCAGACAGGCCGGCGCCCAGTTCGCTGACGATGTCGACAGCGGCTTTTGAGTAACCCAGCCACTCGCGGACGTGCGGCAGGGTATCGAGGGCAGCGGGGTCGCCAATGGCACCCTTCATGGCACCACACTCGGTGTGTCCGCAGACCACAATGTGCGGTACTTTCAGTGCGGCAACGGCAAATTCGATAGACGCGGTCATGCCGCCGGTGTGGTTGGTGTGCGGGGGCACAATGTTGCCTGCGTTGCGGCAAATAAACAGCTCACCTGGCTCGGTTTGGGTGATCATCGCTGTTTCGATACGCGAATCTGAGCAGGTAATGAACAGGGCCTCAGGTGACTGGCCCTGACTCAAATCTTCGAAGAGTTTCTGCTTCTCTGGGAAAACTTCGGACTGAAAGCGGACAACGCCGGCGGCGAATTTAGGCATGTTGAGTTCCTGTTTATTGGGGTGAATAAGAGTTCATAGAAGGTTGATTAGTTCAGCTTTTTTATGTGCTGTTGGTCTTTCTTTTGGACGCAGGTTCAGAGGTTGACCGGCCGCTTGATCCAGCGTTTGATCGGGCACCATTGGTAGTGGACCAGAGTCGGCGGACGCTGTTGATATTGGCCTGTGGAATGGTGGTGCCGCGACCCTCGACGAAGGTCAGCGCTTCGAGGATCCAGTGCGCAATTTCGGGTTGCAGCAATGAGTAAATGTGGCGTCGGCCGTCGCGCCGCTCACTGACAATGCGGTGGACGCGCAGCTGATTGAGGTGTTGGGAGACCCTTGGGGCTGCAATATCGAGCGTACTTGCAAGTGTATTGACATCACTTTCGCCCTGCGACAGCTCTTCGATGAGGCGTATCCGGTCTGGATGCGCCACCAGTTTAAAGATCTCTGCAAGCTCTTTGGCGACGGCTATTCTGCTGGGCATAGGGTTGTTCAACCGTGAGTTGTATTCTGTCTCAAACATCTGCAAGTGATCATATCTTCTTAAACATGCAGATGTTAAGGCGAGAAAATAGTAGTCACGAGCCGATGAAAAGCAAATGAATTTTTACGCGATCAAACGAGGATCGCCAACCGATCGCGAACAAGCGCGACTGGTTGGCGATTTTGGCGGCCTTGGGGCCGAACCCGGTGTTATTGCGCAAGCTCGGTGATGGCCTGGTAGGTGGTCGTTTTCATGTCTGCGCGCAGGGGCCAGGGTGAAGCCATCAGCTGAATCATGGCGATCGTTATGATCTCTTCGTCCGGATCGATCCAGAAGATGGTGCCCGCAGCACCGCCCCAGGCGTATTCACCCATTGAGCTAATGGTGCCAGCGGCGGCAGGGTCGGTAACCACGCTAAAACCAAGGCCGAAGCCAACACCGCGCGATCCGAGGGCTCCCAGCGTGGGCGATTCGCCCGAACCGCTGGCCGCAATGGCAGCAGGCAGGTGATTGAGTGTCATGTACTCAATGGTCTTGGGGCTGAGTAGCCGCACGCCGTTGTAGCTACCGCCATTGCGCAGCATCTCGGCAAAGCGCATGTAGTCCATGGTGGAAGACACGAGGCCGCCACCGCCCGAGAACAGAGTGCCGCTGACGTAGTTACCATTGGCATCAGTGCGTGCGGTGACATCAACCATGGCGTTGGTCTCGGGGTTCCAGCCGTGATTAGGCAAAAACCGGTCGCGTTTATCTGCCGGCACATTGAAGAACGTATCCTCCATGCCGAGTGGTTCGAAGATGCGGGTCTTGAAGTACGCATCAAGCGTTATGCCACTGATGCGTTCGACCGCAAGCCCCACCAGGTCTGAGGCCACACTGTAGTGCCAGCGCGTACCGGGTTCGAACTGCAGGGGGAGTGCCGCAACGCGGGTAGCAAACTCCGTCAGATCTTTGGCTTCAAATATTTTGGCTGCCTGATATTGCTGATCCACAGGGTCGCGCGGATTGAAGCCGTAGGAGAATCCCGCGGTGTGAGTGAGCAACTGGTGCATGGTCACTGCGGTTTTCGCTGGGATGGGCTCGCCCTCCGGGTTGTAGACCACCAGATTTTTCAGTTCAGGGATGTACTTGTGGACGGGGTCACTGAGCTGAAACTTGCCTTCTTCGTAAAGCATCATCAAGGCAACTGCAGTGATGGGTTTTGACATTGAATAGATACGAAACAGGGCATCCTTCGTTAACGGCGCTGGGTCGTTGAGACCGCGCTGACCGGTGGCTTCGAAATGCAAAACTTTGCCGTTGCGTGCCACCATCGTAACCATGCCAGGCACCCGCTTGCCCGTGACGTAGCGCTCGGCCAGTGCGGTAACGCGCTCGAGACGCTCACTCGACATGCCTTCACGTTCGGGTTTTGCAGAGGGTACATCCTTGCCGAGGACTCCGGTGGTTAGCCCGGCCAGGACAAGGGCAACTGCCGCAGCTCGGGTCAGGTTTGTTAGGTAGGAAAGGTTGGTCATGTGTTGTCTTCCTGCGGTTGCTGTTTTATTCAGGCAGCAACTACAGCGCTGTGCGTAGTAGGCCTGCCAGGCGTTGGGCGACTACCGAGGTGTCGTAGCGTGCTTGCGCCAATGCACGTCCGGCTGCACCCTGGCGACGGCGTAAATCAACGTCGTCAATCAGTGCCAGCAGGGCGTTCTCCCACAATGCGAGGTCTCCGGCGGCAAACCCGATGCGTTCATCAGCCAGCAACTCTGCATTCACTCCCACGGGGGATGCTACCACGGGTTTGCCGCAGGCCATGTATTGCAGAATTTTGAAGGCGCATTTGCCCCGCTCCCAGTCGCCGTTGGTCAGCGGCATGATGCCCATGTCAAAGCCTTGCACCGCGTCGACCTCATTTGCGCGGGACCAGGCCGAGAAGCGTAATTGAGCTGCAGGCAGTGCTGGCAAGCTGGGTGGTTTGTCGCAAACCACATGCAGTTGCGTCTGGGGGCGCGCTGTGAGCACGTTTTGCAGCGCGGGTTCAATAAACTGCAAGTAGCGAAGATTGGTTTGGCTGCCGGTCCAGCCAATGGTAATCGTGTCTTGTGCCTGCTGAGCCAGCGACTGCGTGGTAGGAGTGTTGGTCGGTTTGAAGCGATTGGTATCTATGCTGGTGGGCAGCAATTCAACTCTTGGGTTGTATTGACTAAACCAGTCGGCAAGAAATGCATTGCCCGCTAATACCAGCTCGCACGACTGGGCCAGGCGCTGCGCCGTTTTGCCATCACGATGCAAGAAGATCGCATCGTCAACGTCCAGCACTCGCGGTTTACGCGTCAGGGGCTCCAGGGTGTACAGCGTTGAGATTAACTCACGCTGCAATAGGGTGATGTCATACCCGCGACTTGCGGCGATGCCAGGCAGGCGCGCGGTCAAGGCTGCAGGCAGCCAGAACGGTCGTTGCCAGTTTGGCTCTGGTGGGTATTTGCTGATCGCTGGTACATATTCGTTGAGCGTTACGTCGCGCAGGGCAAGTTCGTCCTTCAGTGCGCGTACCCGAAAGCGTGCGGACGGCACGTTTTTGCCACCGGTTAACGCGGCAACACGAATGGGTTTTATGGTGCAGGCAGATGGTTCGTCGCTGGGTGTTATCGGCATGACAATCAGCGCAAGGTTGCGATGGCGAGCAACTCGTTGCCGCACAGTGGATCGCGCAAGCGCATGACGGCCTCCAGCCATTCATCAAGTTCAGCGAGGGCGAGTGATGGAAGTGTTGGCAGATTGCCTTTGCCCTGGGTGAGTCGTTCGGCATCGAGACTTTGCCGATACGCGCTCCGTGTTCTGCCGGTTGTGCTCAGCGTGAGCACGGTTAGGCCGCTTTGTTCAATGGCAGCTCGCAACGCCGCAGGTGTAAACAACTGCAGGTGGCGAGGTGGTTCAAGTCCGCGCCAATGTTGTTGCCAACGCTCGTGACCGCGCCCGGCAAAGTTGGGTGTGAGCAAAACCAGTTTGCCGCCAGGTTTCAACAGACTCGCACAGAGTGTTAGCTCGGCGACGGGTTCCGGGACATGCTCGATGACATGCTTCAAGACGATGGCGTCGAAGCTGCCCTGGGCGAACTGTTGCGCTGCAAGTGGTCCTGCGCGCACATCCAGATTGCGGGTGCGGGCGGCCGCCACAGCATGGTCGTCGAAGTCGGTGCCCGTTACCTGCCAGCCGAAGTTCTGCATGCGTTCCAGCAGCTTGCCGTTGCCGCAGCCTACCTCTAACAAGCTATGATTACCTGCGTTTGTAGCGGTCGTTGCGACAGGTGCGTCTAGATAAAATGCCGCGGCCTCAAAGTCGGCTCGATGCCCGGGTAGCAGCGGTATCAGCCATGACAATGCGGTTGCTGTGGCGTGGGTAAGGGCGGGTAGTGGTTTTGGCGCATAACCAAAGCGGCGCGCCTGGAAACGTTCCCGCGCGCCACTCCAAAGGGTGTCTAGTAACGACGCTGATTGTTGCGTGTCGAGTGACTCGGCTGGCGCGTGGGTATGGTAGCTCTCGTAGGCGGAGAGAATTTCGGCAGACGTGGGTGGGGGTTGCAGGCTGCCCATACCACAGGCTGTATTACTGCAACGGTGCAAGTGCCAAACGCCCGGGCTGCCGAACAGTTCGTCCCGCAGGTTTGGGTACAGACTCTCCGTAGCAGAGTCACACAGCGGGCACTTGGGTCGCATCGATCGCCCTAGCTATTAATGATTTTAGAACTTCGCAACGTACTTACCTCGTCTGCCGTGAGTCCTGCGTCGGCAAGTACTTGTTCGGTGTGTTCGCCAAGCTCTGGTGCCGGACCACGTGGTTTCACGTCAGAGTTGGCAAAGCGTATGGGTATGTTCACCGTGCGGTAGCTGCCGAGCGTTGCGTGTTCGATTTCCGGGAACAAACCCAGCGCCTGGGCTTGCGGATCGGTGGTTACTTCATGCAGCCCCAGAACGGGTCCCCAGATAATGCCTGCCTTGTCAAAAATTTCGCCCCATTCGTCGCGACCTTTTTTGGCGAGTGCGGTATCTATTAGCTCGGTGAGTTCCGGCATGCGGCGATAGCGGTCTTGTGGTGTGGCGTAATCTTCGTTGTCGAGCAGATCGGCGCGGTCGATAGCCGTCGCAAACTTTGGCCAGTTGTTGGGTTGTGGCATGTTGAATACCACCCACTTGCCATCGCCGCATGGGTAGCGATTAGCAGTTGGCGTAAGCATCTCGTGGCGGGCGCGCTTGCGCACCGGTGACTGGTCTATGGCGGTTACCGAATAGTCCGTGGCCTGGGTCCATACAGCGGTTTCGAATAACGATGTTTCCACAGCCTGTGGTTCACCAGTGCGCTCGACCTGGCGCAACGCCGCGAGCATTCCTGTGGTGAGTGCGATGCCGACAGTGTGGTCACCCTGGGCCGGACGTGCCATGGGTACTTCGCCGTCTTCGCCTTCGCGCATGGCGTCATATAGCCCGGAACGCCCAAAGAAGGCGGTGACGTCGTAGCCTGGACGCCAGGCTTCAGGGCCACTGGTGCCGTAACCGGTGAGGGTGGCATGCACGAGCTTTGGGTTGAGTGCAAACAGTTTCTCGGGGTGCAGTTGAAACTTCTCCTGGCGGTGATGCAGCAGGTTGCACATAAAAATATTGGCGGTCTTGACCAATCGATGCACCAGCTCAATACCTTCGGCGGTGTCGAGGGCGACAGAGATCGACTTTTTGCCGCGATTGTCGACATCAAACTGAAAGTCGTAGGCGCCCAGTGCCGCGTCGTCGATTTTAGGCGGACGAGACATATCCCGCATGGGGTCGCCACTGAGTGGCTCGATTTTGATGACCTTCGCGCCAAGGTCAGCGAGTATCGCGCCAGCGCTGGGTGCGGCCATCCAGTTGTCGATTTCAAGTACGGTTACATCGTCGAGCGGTGCGGTCACGAAAGCTTGCCTGTTACTTGCTGCAGAACAATCAGTATGCCACTAAGCGACCACAGGCACTTAGTGGCTGGCTAAAAACTCTTCTACGGCGCTGCGGGCTGGAATTGAGCTTGCGGCGCCTTCCGCGGTGACCGCGAGGGCACCTGCTGCGCTGGCGAGCTTCAATGCCTCTGTGAATGTGGCCCCGGTCGAAAGGCCAGCCAGTAAATAACCCGTGAACGCATCACCCGCTGCTGTCTCGTCCACAGGCTGCACACTGTGGGCCGGCAGATACTCAAACCCCGTCCCGCCAGCGGGCAAGTAATGGAGGCCCTCGCTGCCTAGCGTCAGCACAGAGGCGGCCTGCGGATAGCTGTGTTGCAACGCATGCATGACGTCTGCTTTTGCGGTTTGTCCCGTCAGTGCACTCGCCTCATGTAGGTTCAGTACAAACAGCCGGACAGCCCCCATGGGGTAGGCGCGAATGTGTTCATCGGGAGGGGCGATGTTGAACGCGACTTGGAGATTTTTGGTAGCGGCCTGAGCGAGCACATAGTCGAGTTCGTTGATTTCGTTTTGCAGTAACAACCAATCGTCTTGGCCTATCTGGTCGAGCACGCCGTCAACGTAGTCGCGCGTTAACTGTCTGTTGGTGCCGCCATTGATCACAATCGAGTTTTCGCCTGCGTCGTTAACCTGAATCATGGCGTGACCACTGGCACCTTCCAGTACCTGCACCTGGTCGATGTTGGCTCCCGCGGTTTGCAGCAGGTCGAGAAGCCAGGTTGCGTCTTGCCCAATAGCACCGGCGTGCACGACCTCGGCGCCGGCTTTGGCTGCTGCCAGGGATTGGTTTAACCCCTTACCACCAGGAAACACATCGTAGCTCTTGGCGGCAACGGTTTCGCCAGAGCCCGCCAGTTGGGTCACGCGATAAACATGGTCCACGCATAGTGAACCCAGATTGATAATGCTGATGATGGAGCTCCTGTGCTGGGAGGACGTTGGCCCAGTGTGGGGTTTTGTGGTGCGCTAGGCTAGCATCAAGATTGAACCACAGAGTTGCCTGCGTAGTGACCCAACGAGCCGATAAGACGCCATCGACGCTGGTCGTGCAGTCGCACCGCGACCCGTTGCCGCATGCATGGCTAGGCACCTGCCTTGCGTCAGTGCGGGACTGGGCTGAGAGTCGGGGCTACGCCTACCGGTTTGTGGGTGACGAGCTGTTTGACCTGCTGTCTGCGGCGGAGCGTCGTGTCTGCGCAACACAGCCTGTGGTGGCCTCTGACCTGGCACGGTTGCGGCTGTGTCAGCAAGCACTCCGCGAAGGCGTTACTCGGGTTGTTTGGTGTGACGCTGACTCGCTGGTTATTGCACCGGATAGTCTGCAGCTCGCCGCTACTGGCTGTGCCTTTGGCCGTGAGCTGTGGTTGCAGCGGCCTCCTGCTCAAGACGCGCAAGAGCAGCAAAAAACCGACCGCACTCGCCTGCACAAAAAAATTCATAACGCCTTCATGCAGTTTTCAAGCGCTGATCCGGTGCTCGATTTTTACGAGTATGCCGCGACGCGCATGTTGGCTAAGCATGCGCAAACCGGGGGCAGCAGACCAATGGTGGCGCAGTTTCTGGGGCCGAAGTTTCTGAGCCACCTGCACAATGTGGTTGAGTTCCAAGTGCTGGAACACGCGCAGGTGGTGAGTCCGCTGCTGGCAGAAGCGTTGCTTGTGCCCGATGCCCGGCTCATCGAACGCTACCGAAAGGCATGGCATGCGCCCGCAGCGGTAGTGAATCTCTGTGCTTCCGAAGTGCTGCGGGGTAACTTGAGTGATGCACAGATGCAACGCCTGATCGACAGGTTGCGCACCGATGACAGTCTGAGACTTCGGTAGAATAGCCGTAGGAGTTAACAAGGGGATTAGCTATGGAACTTGGGGTTTGTGTCGCATCACACATTGGCGACATTGATTACGTCGTGCGGGCAGAAGAACTCGGGTATAGCCATGCCTGGCTGGCCGATAGCCAAATGCTGTGGTCTGACTGTTATGCCACGCTTGCTCTGGCGGCCACGCGGACCTCCCGAATTAACCTGGGCACTGGCGTTGCAGTATCTGGCACACGACCCGCGCCGGTGAACGCAGCGGGCATTGCAACCATTAACGCACTGGCACCTGGCCGAACATTTTTTGGTGTGGGAGCGGGCAACACGGCCATGCGGGTGATGGGCCTGCCACCCCAGCGCATTAAAGAATTTGGGCGCTATCTGGCTACGGTGCGGCCGCTGCTTGCGGGCGAGGAGGGCATGCTGCCGATGCGAGGTACGTCCGATGGTCACTCTGCCGACTCGCCCATCGTGCACATCATGCCTGATAAGGGATTCGTGAACTTTACCGATCCCATTCCCATGTACGTGTCGGGTTTTGGTCCAAAGTCGTTGGCGCTGGCAGGAGCGCACGGCGACGGTGCGGTGTTGGCGTTAGCGGCCAATCCCGATGCCATGCAATCGATCTGGCATTACATCGAGGAGGGTGCGCGCAACGCCGGTCGCACGCTGAATCGCGAGACTTTTTATACCACCGCGTTGGCTGCACTGGTTGTGCTTGACGCCGGTGAGGCGGTTGATTCGCCGCGCGTTAAGGCAGAGTGTGGTGCGATGGCGATGGCTGCCGTGCACTACAGCTACGATCAATGGCGCAACTTTGGCCACCAGCCCCCGAATCATCTGGCAGAGATTTGGGAAGACTACACGGCCATGCTTGCCGCGGTGCCGGAAGAACGCCGGCACCAACGCATTCATGCGGGCCATAACTGCTGGGTGCTGCCCGAAGAAGAAAAATTCCTGACACCAAAGGTGCTGACGAGTACCTGTTTGATTGGTACCCGCGATAATTTAGTTGAGCAATTGGCGGGTCTGGCTGCAGCGGGCTTGCATCAGGTTATGCTGTTGCCTAATTTTGATACTCGCTACGAAAATATTGAACGGGTTGCACGCGAAGTGTTGCCAGCGGTTGCAACGTTCTGACTGGTTTTAGAAAAATAAGATAGGTTTCGGGGAGAATACCAGCATGAAAGAGTTTGCGAACAAAATAGCCGTGGTGACCGGTGGTGGCACAGGTATGGGGCGGGAGCTTGTGTTGGCGCTCGTTGCCGACGGTGCCCACGTGGCTATGTGTGACGTGATGCAAGACAACATGGACGAAACTGCGCGGTTGGCGGCAGCGGTAAACAGTGATGTGCGGGTCACTACTCACCTGTGTGATGTGAGTAACGAAGACGCTATGAACGATTTTAGAGATGCGGTTGTTGCGCAGCACGAAACTGACCATATTCATTTACTGTTTAACAACGCAGGCATTGGCGGTGGTGGCAGTTTTATTGCTGGCGAACGCGACGACTGGGAGCGTACCTTTGGGGTGTGTTGGTATGGCGTGTACTACGGTTCGCGTGCGTTCCTGCCGCTTTTGGTTGAAAGCGATGAGGGCCACATCGTTAACACCAGCAGTGTTAACGGGTTCTGGGCCAGCATTGGTCATCTGGTGCCGCACACCGCTTATGCCGCTGCGAAGTTTGCGGTGAAAGGCTTCACCGAGGCGCTGATCAACGATCTGCGGGTAAACGCGCCGCATGTGGGGGTGAGCCTTGTGATGCCCGGGCACATTGGCACGTCGATTGCCATTAACTCCGGTAAGGTGCTGGGGCATAACGCACCACTCGATATGACGGCCGCAGAGGTGCAAGAAGCGCGCGAGCGCATGAGTGCTGCAGGCTTGCCGGTCGATAACGAGCCCGATGATCACATTCGCGCCGCCCTCGCCGCGAGCGGTGAATCGTTTCGCGACAACGCACCTATGACCGCGGCTTCTGCCGCCGCAGTTATCCTGCAGGGCGTGCGCGACAATCGCTGGCGAATTCTGGTGGGTGATGATGCGGGTGCGCTCGATCGGCATGTACGCGCAGATCCCGAGGCGGCCTATAACCCCGACTTCATGGACCGGCTCTTGGCCGAGGGGCATTTTGGTGGGCTGTCTGCGGTTACAAGCGCGGGTACCAATGATTAGTAGCGCGCGGGAAGTTAGCCCGGCAGTTTGTGCAACCCAGCAAGATTATTTCGCTCTGTGGCGTGCCAACAACCTTGAGCAACTCGCCCCCACCGTGTTGGCGGAGCAGGGCGGTCGGCTGGCCGATCGGGCGGCCTGGGTGTTTGTTGGGGCCTATCAAGGCGCAATGCGCCAGTGCTTTGGGCAGTTGCGAGCGTACAAAGGGTGGGCGAGTTACCTGGTGAGCGAGGCGCGGGATGAATCGCGGCAGCCAACCTGCACTCTGGAGCGCACAGCGACCGGCCTGTTATTGCAAGGCACAAAAAGCTGGGTCGCGGCCAGGTCGCACCTTGAAACTGTGGTGGTCAATGCCACCCAGGATGCCGGCGCAACGGCCAATGTGCTGGTGCCCCTTGCTACTGAGGGGGTGGCGTTACTGGAAAAGCCGAGTGGCCGGTTTTTGCCCGAGCTTGCCGTAGGGTCTGCACAATTCGATGCGGTGCGGCTCCCTGAAGATGCTCTGCTTGCCGAGGCGGACACCCATGCCGCACTGTTTGGGATGATCGAAGCGCGTTGCTTGCTGGTGGCGCTGGCGGGGCATTTTAGTGCCTGGGCACCCGGTGCTGATGCGCCCCGCGAAGCACTCATGCTGGCAAGTGGTCTGACCACGTCTGAGCTGGGTCAACACGGCTCTATCGCCATCTTGCTTGAGGCGATGACACTGCTGGTGACCTGGTTTGAGCAGTGGGTGGCGGCAGGCAGTTCGGTGGCCGGTGCGCCAGCGGGGGTCAACCCGGTGCGCGAACGCTGGCAGCGCGATGGGCGACTATTGCAGATGCATCGGCCGCTGCTCGAAAAGCGTTTGCAGGCTGCCAGCAACGCACCATAATCAGTGTTTCGCGCAGATTTTTTTGGGGTCGTTTTGAACTCCCGGTTCAGGGGTATGTCCTACTTTTTCACAGCGCCCATGTCCGTCTGTCTATTTAGAGGAGCCGCTCCATGACGACCCCCCCATCTGATCAGGATTCAACGCCAGCAGAAACCGCAACTGATGTGGCAGTGGAGGCCGGATCTGGCAACACATTCCGCCTGCTGGGTTTTGTTGGCGTGCTGGTGCTGCTGGCTATAGCGGCATTTACCTTGCCCATTACCGATTGGCTCGCCGCGCTGGTGGAGTGGATTGGTGCCAATAAGGGCATCTCTTGGCTCGTCTTCATTTTTGCCTATATTTTTGCAACCGTGCTGCTGTTGCCGGGGTCGCTGCTTACCTTATCGGCGGGCTTTCTGTTCGGCCTGCCGCTGGGCTTTGTCCTGGTGTCAGCCGGCAGTGTGGCTGGCGCCTGCTGTGCGTTTTTGGTGGGACGCTACTCCGCCAGAGATTGGGTCGCTGGCAAAATCAGCGGCAACGCGAAGTTCAGTGCGCTGGACAATGCGGTTCGCGACAAAGGTTTCATCATCGTATTGCTCACTCGCTTGTCGCCGGTGTTTCCGTTCAACCTGCTCAATTACGCGATGGGCATTACCAGTGTGAAGTTTGGCAGTTACGCTCTGGGCAGTTGGCTCGGGATGATGCCCGGCACCCTGTTGTATGTGTATTTTGGCTCCGCCGCCCAGAACCTCTCTGAGGTGTTCAGTGGCGAGGCCGCCACTGGTAGCAACTGGTTGCTTTACGTGGGCCTTGCGGCGACGCTGGTGCTCACCATCGTCATCACCCGCTTTGCAACCCAAGCACTCAATTCAGAACTGGAGGCAAACTCATGAGCGAAGCCACTTTGAACCAGGCCAATGCGGCTTATCCCGGTGCCGACTTCGACCGTATCTGGCAGAGCGCACTAAAGCCCGATGACTACACAAACCCAACACCGCAGGAGCGTTATCACCTCGCGATTGTGGGTGCTGGTCCCGCTGGCTTGATCGCCGCCATTGGAGCGGCTGGGCTCGGTGCCAAGGTGGCGCTGATTGAGCGGCACACCATGGGCGGCGACTGCCTGAACGTGGGTTGTGTGCCGTCCAAGTGCCTGCTCGATTATTCCAAGAAGCAGCCGGGTGATTTTGACGGTGCGTTTGCCTGGTTGCGCGAGGTGCGTGCGGGCATTGCGCCGCATGACAGCGTGACGCGCTACACCGAACTGGGTGTGGATGTGTTTATGGGCAATGCCGCCTTTACTGGCGACGGCACCTTGCAAATAGATGGCACAACAACCATTAACGCGCGCAAATACGCGCTATGCACGGGTGCTGCTGCTGCGGTGCCGCCCATTCCTGGTTTGCGCGAGAGTAACCCACTAACGAATGAGAGCGTCTTCAACCTGCAGGCCAAGCCCAACAGCATTTCGATCCTGGGTGCAGGACCCATTGGTTGTGAGCTGGCGCAGGCGTTTGCCCGGCTTGGTGTTGAAGTGCATCTGTTTGAGCTTGTCGATCGGGTACTTGGTCCTGAGTCTCCGCGCGCGAGTGCAATCATTGGTGATGCACTGGTAGCCAGTGGCGTCAACGTGCATGTCGGCAGCGGTGTTGAATCGGTGACGCGCCAGGACGACGGCAGTGTTGTTGTCAAAAACGGTGAGGGTGAGTTTCGCACCGATCGCGTGCTGGTTGCATTGGGTCGGCGAGCAAACACTGCAGATCTCAACCTGGCCGCGGTTAACGTAGAACTCGATGACGGCGGGTTGGTCAAGGTTGATGAGAAACTGCGCACCACCAATAGTGATGTGTTTGCTGCCGGTGACTGTGCGGCCAGATTGCAGTTTACCCACCACGCGGATGCGCAAGCACGAGTCGTGGTGCAAAACGCACTGTTTTTTCCAACGGCAAGCGTCAGTGGCTTCGTAATACCGCACTCAACGTACACCACACCAGAAGTCGCCTCCGTGGGTGAGAGCGAAGCCAGCCTGGCTGAGTCTGGTACCGAGTACGACACCTACGAGGTGGCGTTCAACGAGCTGGACCGGGGTCGCGCCGAAGATGACAACACGGGTTATGCCCAGGTGTTCTGTGCCAAAGGCAGCGACAAGATACTGGGCGCCTCCATTGTGGGGCACGACGCGGGCGAGCAACTGGCACCGTTGTGTCTCATGATGAGCAATAAGCTGGGCCTGGGTTCGGCTGCTAAAACCATCCTCGCCTATCCCACGCGCTCGGAGTATGTGAAACGTCTGGGTGATGCCTATAATCGGACCCGATTTACCCCGTTGGCCCAACGCATTACCAAGTTCTGGTTCAACCTGAGGGCCTGATGCGCTGGCACTAGCGGGCGCTGTTTTTGTGTTACAGCGGCCCGCGGGCCAGGAGCAGCATTGCTTTGAGCCCATCGAGCCCCGATCCGAAAGCTGATCCAATAACGGCTGCACCCCCAGCCGGCGGCGCGAGCAGGTTCACGCGCAGAACCGCCATTGCGGTGGTGATGGCGAACATGGTGGGTACCGGCGTTTTCACCAGTCTAGGTTTTCAACTTGCCGATATCCGATCGGTGTTTGTGCTGTTGCTGCTGTGGGTGATCGGCGGGCTTGCTGCCCTGTGTGGCGCGCTGTGCTACGCCGAACTGGGTGCGGCGTTGCCGCGCTCCGGCGGCGAGTACAACTTTCTCAGTCGTGTGTTACATCCCGGTGTTGGTTTTGTCGCCGGTTGGGTGTCCGCCACCATTGGCTTTGCCGCACCCTCGGCATTGGCGGCCATCACCTTTGGGGCGTATTTCGCAAGTGTTTTCCCGCAATTCAATACCACGGTGTTGGCGTGCGTACTGGTGGTTGGACTCACGCTGCTGCATAGCGTTTCGCATCGCTCGAGCGCTGCCACGCAAGGCGCGTTTACCTGGCTTAAGGTGTTATTGATCATCGGTTTTTGTGCACTTGCGTTGTGGCTCGCGCCAAACCTGCAAAGTGTCACCGTGCTGCCACAAACGGGTGATGCTCAACTGCTTACCGGTGGGGCCTTTGCGGTATCCCTCATCTATGTGAGCTACGCCTACACCGGCTGGAATTCTGCGACTTACTTAAGCGGCGAGCTGACTAACCCCCAGCGTGATCTGCCGTGGATTTTAGTGGTTGGCACCCTCACGGTGCTGGTGCTGTACCTGCTACTGAACTACACCTTCCTTGCCGTTGCCCCGATGGACGCCATGGCCAACCAGGTGGAGGTCGGTTACGTTGCAGCGAGCTTCGCGTTTGGCGACGGTGGAGCGCGAGTGATGGGTGTGTTGCTGTCGTTGCTGTTGATCTCGACCGTGAGCGCCATGGTGATCGCCGGTCCGCGGGTGTTGCAGATGGTTGGTGAAGACTTTCCGCTGTTTGGGGCGCTTGGCAGTACCGATGGCGGACTGCCTCGCACGGCCATCATTGTGCAATCGGTAATCACGCTGGGCTTTATCTTGTCGGCCTCTTTTGAGGCCATTTTGGTGTTTGCCGGGTTTACGCTCGCGGCCAATACCATCGCGGTGGTGCTGTGTTTGTTTGTCTTGCGCGCGCGCGAGCCGGATTTGCCGCGACCATTTAAAGTGCCCTGGTACCCGTTGCCGCCTCTCATCTATCTGGCCATCACCGTTTGGACGTTGTATTACGTGGTGCAATCCGCACCGCTGCAAGCGCTGTATGGATTGCTCATCTTCGTTGCCGGTGGGCTAGCGTATATGTTGACGCTCGCACTGCAAAAACGTGCAGCAGACAAGCCTTAGTCATGTTGCGTATTGGTATCGATCTGGGCGGCACCAAAATCGAAGGCGTGGTTATGGATGCCGAGGGTGCGTTGTTGAAACGCATCCGCATTGCGTCCCCAAGTGATTCTTACGCAAGCGTGCTTGACGCACTAGCGGCATTGATCGCAGAGCTGCAACACGTAACGGACGCGGATGCGAACACACCGATAGGTATTGGTACCCCTGGCGCCTGGGTCGCTGCCCAGCAAGTAATGAAAAACTGTAACTCGACGGTGCTTAACGGACGGCCGCTGTTGCTGGATCTCGAAGCGGTTCTGGGCAAGCGCGTGCGCCTCGCCAATGACGCCAACTGCTTTGCACTCTCTGAGGCGATGGATGGTGCGGCTGCGGGTGCCTCGACTGTGTTTGGGGTTATTTTAGGTACGGGTGTAGGCGGTGGGCTGGTTATAGATGGCCAACTCGTAACAGGTGCCACAGCCACGGCAGGCGAGTGGGGCCACACGCCCGTGGCCTATTTGCGTCACCCGCCGCGCGCAGTTGGCAGTGAGGCGCAGCAGTTAGACGAGTTGCAGGTGCGATTGGCGGACAGGGCGTGTTACTGCGGGCGGCTAAACTGTGTGGAGACCTTCCTGTCTGGTCCAGGTCTTGCCCGTACGGCGCAGGAACTGCTGGGTGTGGCGACAACGGCGGAAGCAGTGTTTGCGGCAGAACACCCAGATGCTGCCGGTTTGGTCGAAGTTCGTGAGCTGTATTGCGATCTGTTGGCCAGAAGCCTCGCGCAGGTACTTAATGTGGTTGATCCCCAGGCGGTGGTGCTTGGTGGTGGGCTGTCAGCACAACCGCTCCTCTATGAGCGGCTGCGCGCTCTGCTGCCGAAATACATCTTCAACTCCGAAGGGGCGCTGGCAGCGGGCGGTGAGCACGGGGTACAACTGCTGCCACCGTTGCACGGCGACAGTAGTGGGGTGCGTGGTGCCGCCTGGCTATGGCCGACGGGGTCGGCAGTTACTCGTTAACCGGCGGCACTGCGAGCTTGCGCTTGCGCCACCTGGGTATGGCGCCGAGTTGATCAGCCATTACCGCACCACGCTCGCCCATGGGTTGTTCCGGGCCAACGGTGCTGTCCTGCTGGGTTTGATGTTCGAGCTCGGCGTTGAGTTCGCCGCCCAGCAACATGGCGTAGGCCGAGACAAAGAACCACATGAGCAGAATTGCCACCGCGCCCAGTGCGCCATAGGTGCGCTGGTAGCTGTCGAAGTTGCTGACGTACCAGGAGAGACCGCCAGATGCGGCAATCCAGGTGACCCAGGCCACCAGTGCCCCAATGATCACCCAGCGCCAATGGGCGCGGGTGCGCGATGGTCCGTAGCGGTACAGCACGGCAAGACCGGCGAGCACAACCAGTGAGACCACCGCGGTACTCAGGAATCGAATCAGTATCGCGTTGAAGTTGGAGATGGGTAAGTAGTCGACCGCCAGGGGTACCACGGTTAAGGTTGCCAGGGTTAACACCAGAAGCAGAATGCCCGCCAGGGTGAAGGTCACCGATTGCAGGGTCAGCCAGAACCAGCCCCGGGTCTCGCGCTCGTCGTAGACGGCGTTGAGCCCACCAAATAGCGATTTCATGGCTCGTGATGCGGACCACAGGGATATCATTGCGGAGGCGACCAGGCCCCAACCCAGGTTCGTCTCGGCGGTGCTCATGAGTTCGGCGAGTTGGTCCTCGACCAGAGCTCGGGCTTCATCCGGCAGGTAGCTGCTAAGCACGACCATTTGCCGTGTCAGAGCCTCCGGGGATGTCAGCAGCCCGTATACCGAAATTATCACCGCCAGCGCCGGAGCGACCGATAACATCGCATAAAACGCCATACCGGCGGCGATGAGCTGCAGGTTGTCGAGCGCGGCTTCTTCTTTCACCCGCAACAGCACATCGCGCCAACCCCGCCAGGGAATCTGCCAGGGTGCGCTCGCAAAGCGGCCCCTGTTGTCTGCCTGTGTATCCGCCACGGCCTCCGCGCTGGCGTCCGGTCCGATGACGGCGTCCACTGCTGCCATACCGCTGGCCAGAGTCTCCGTAGTTTCTTCCAAATCCGCTCTCCATCGGGCTGTGCAACCGCCGTCGGGGGCGTTAATGTCACCCTCAACATGATGAGACAAGTGTAAGAGCAAATGGCGAAGCCCAACACCCGTCTGCAGGTGGTTTCCGAGTATACGCCCGCTGGTGATCAGCCCACCGCCATTCGCGAACTGGTGAGCGGCCTGCAGGATGGTCTGACGCATCAGACGCTGCTTGGGGTGACCGGATCTGGCAAGACCTTCACCATTGCCAACGTCATCGAAGAAGTACAGCGTCCGGCCATTGTGATGGCGCCCAACAAGACCCTGGCGGCCCAGCTGTATGGCGAGTTTAGGGAATTCTTCCCCAAC
>CAZSYU010000057.1:5812-24647 GCA_964611345.1 uncultured Pseudomonadales bacterium | reverse complement strand
CGCCCCAAGAGAATGAACTCTAGGCTTCGCGCTGGTAGTTCCAATGCGGCCGCTGACCAAGCCCGCACAGCACCTCTAGCCCAATCGACCCCGCCCATTGTGCCACTTCGTCTACGCCGATATCAGCACCCATAAACTCGACCCAATCCCCTGGCTCAGGTGGCGAGTCTAGGTCGCTGACATCAACATGCACCACATCCATTGATACTCGCCCAACAATGGGGGCCCGTTGGCCCGCACTACTCACCGCGCCCACATTCGACAGCAGCCGCGGCAGCCCATCTGCGTAGCCCAGGCCAACAACGGCAATCTCTGTCGGCCGCTGCGTGACATAACTCGCTCCATAACCAATCGATGTACCTGCCTCCACCGAGCGCCGCTGTACAATCTGACCTTCAACACGCACAACCGCCTGCATCGGATTATCTACCACTCGATTTTGCGGGTGACCGCCATACAAACCTATGCCCGGGCGCGACAGGTCCCCATGCCAGCGCGGGGACAGAAAACAGCCAGCAGAGTTGGCGATGGATGTTGGCAGATTAGGATTGGGAAGTTGTAGGTTGGCAGCGAAAAACCGCTCGAGCTGAAGCTCATTGAGTGTGTGCTCCGGCGTGTCAGCACAAGCCAGATGAGTCATGACCATGGCAAGGCGATACGCCGACCAGTCAATCGCTGTGAGATCGGCGGGTAGAAACCCCAATCGCTCCATCCCGGTATCAATGTGCAGCGTGGCGGCCTGGTCGCGCCATGGCCACCACAACTGAGCCTGCTGGGTGTTGTTAAGTACCGGTTCAATACCGGCAGCAGCCGCTGCGGACGCCGCTGCGGCGGTGCTTATGCCACCGAACAGCAGGATGCGCGGAGTTGGGGTAGGCACCGTGCCGCTCGCAAAGAGTTCGTGCAATTCCAAAGCTTCGTCGAGGGTTGCGACACACAATACCGAACACCCGGCCAGCGTGAGCGTCTCGGCAACCGCTGCGATACCCAGCCCATAGCCATTGGCTTTGACGACTCCTGCACAGGCCCCAGCACTCCGGTCACGCAATTGCCGATAGTTGGCAGCCAGCGCGGTCAGATCAACGCCTACCCGCGCTGTGTTCAAAAGTACTTCAGAGTTAGTGCTGCGCCGCGCTGTCGCGCGGCGGGTGCTGACCTAGTAGTGACTTCAGGGCACGCCTAACGCGGAAGCTGACAGCAGCAAGCCAGCCGCGGCGTCGACGCCGGTCTAGAGCCATGCCAACTCGGCGCGCGCGCGCCTCAAACACTGGATTTCTGGTCCGGCGGCGTTCTACCCGATTCCGCCGATCATCCGGTAAGTCGACCGCTTGCAGGTCAACCCCACCGTCGAGCGCTGCCGCTCGGAATTGATTGGTTATCGACAGGTCAGCCATTTTGCCCGCGGTGCGGGTTTGACCCGCAGAATGCTGGTCGGACGCATTACCCGTACCGGTCGCCGCTGATTTTTTGAGTCCTTGCAAAACAACCTCATGCTCTCTCGGCCTTGCTATCGGCCTTTTCGTCCCAGGCGCACTAGTCTGCGCCCTCCTTTTGCAATACCCTTCGCAAGCCACTTTTCCAGGGCACAGCGGCAATCATGTCCCCCGACCCACAGTGGAAGCCCTCGTCCTGAAGACCGTCCAGCCAGCGCGTTCAGGCGCTAACCAAAAACATTGTAAACACCACTTTCCCTGATTTTGTCGCAGATGACAAATACAGTCGTGTCAGAGACTATGGAACCTTACTTCCCAGGTGCCCAAATCCAGCCCAATTCCACCTTGGAACAAGTACTTGCACGACTAACTTAAGCGACCAAAAAGGACCTAACTGAATGCGCTACAACAACATCCTTGAAACCATTGGTAACACACCTATCGTTCGGTTGAACCAGTTAGCGCCCAATGGCGCAGAGGTGCACGTTAAGGTCGAATCCTTCAATCCCATGGCATCTGTGAAAGACCGACTGGCCTACGCCATCATCAACGACGCAAAAGCCAGTGGTGCCCTCCAACCCGGGCAAACCGTTATCGAGGCGACCTCCGGCAATACCGGCATCGCTTTAGCCATGGTCTGCGCCGCGCTGGGCCACCCCTTCGTCGCCACCATGGTCGAAACGTTCTCGGTGGAGCGCCGGAAGATCATGCGCGCCCTGGGGGCCAAGGTCATTCTCACGCCGGCTGCGGAGAAGGGGTCTGGCATGGTTAAACGGGCCGAAGAACTCGCCGCCCAACATGGCTGGTTTTTGAGCCGCCAGTTCGACAATCCAGCCAATCCGGCCTACCACCGCAACACCACGGCACCCGAGATTCTGCGCGATTTTGCGGGCGAGCGGCTCGACTACTTCGTATCTGGCTGGGGCACCGGCGGCACCATCACGGGTGTCGGCGAAGTTCTGAAAGCAGCTCGGCCCGATATTGAGATTGTCGCCGTAGAGCCGGAGGAAGCCTCTCTTCTGACCGGCGCCGAGTGGAGCCCACACAAGATTCAGGGCTGGACCCCCGATTTCATCCCCAGCGTGCTCAATCGCGCTGTGGTCGATCAGATCCTAACGGTGAGTGGTGATGAAAGTATCACCTGCGCCCAACAACTCGCCGCGCAGGAAGGCATTTTTGTCGGTATCTCCGCCGGCGCTACCCTGGCCGCTGGCCTCAGGCTTGCCGAATCAGCCCCTGGGGGCAGTGTGATACTGGTAATGTTGCCTGACACCGGTGAGCGCTATCTCTCCACACCGCTGTGCGCAGAGCTCGAAGAAGGCTCTGACGATGCCTGGCTGGCTACGTTGTAGCGCAAGCCACTTTAGAGCAACCAGCGCATTACAGGTATTCTTTACAGGTAATCTTTACAGGTAATATGTCGCTGACCGCCGTTTAGCAAGAGTCTTTCGAGAGCCCCATGGAATTATTTACCGTCGACAACCTCGTCACCCTGGTCATGCTGGTACTGCTGCAAGCGGTACTTGGCTTCGACAACCTGCTCTACATCTCTCTGGAGTCGAAGCGCGCTCCAGCAGCAGATCAGGCGCGAGTGCGCAAACTGGGCATCGCAATAGCCGTTATTCTGCGCATCGTTTTGCTGTTCCTGCTAACGCGCATGATTAGCTATTTCCAGGATCCAATCTTCTCCCTGCACATAGACGGCGTTATTCACTGCACCTTCAACCTGCACGCCGTGATCGTCCTGTTGGGCGGCATCTTCATCATCTACACCGCCACCAAGGAAGTCCTGCATATGATGAGCCTGGACGATCTCGAGCTCGAAAATCGGGACGCCAAGAGTGCCGCAGAGGTGATTACCTGGATTGTCTTGATGAACCTCGTCTTCTCATTCGACTCCATCCTGTCAGCTATGGCGCTAACTGATGTGTTCTTCGTGATGGCCACCGCTATCATTATTGGTGGCCTACTGATGATCTTCCTGGTCGACACGGTGTCGGACTTTTTGCAAAAGAACCGTATGTACGAGGTGCTTGGGCTGTTCATACTGTTTGTCGTGGGCATCATGCTACTGACCGAGGGCGGCCACCTCGCCCACCTCACGCTGTTTGGCGAAAGTGTCCAACAGATGAGTAAGACCACTTTCTACTTTGTTATCGGTACGCTGGTACTCACGGATATTGTGCAAACCCGGTACCAGAAGCGCCTGCAAAAAATGCACGCCCTGGCCGTCGAGGCGGCGCGCGCCGAGCAGGCAACCCCAGCTCCGGCCAGCGAGGCCTAAGGCCGGCAAGGCGGCTAAAAGTTGTAGGTAACTGTAAAATCTCGATATATTCGTTAAGCGAGTGCTTACTGACGCTATCGAGCGGTAGAATACACCGACAAATTGCTGACGGGCCGACGGTGTCGGCCTTCAACCCAACAGACTTCGCGGAGAACTGGCGCCCATGGCTGCCCTGCATAAATATCGTTACCCGGTCTTATTCTCGCTCGTTGGCCTGCTCGGCAGCGTTTCCGCTCACGCCGTTGAGTTAACCGTACAGATCGGCGCGTTCGGAGATAGGCCCAAGGCCGCCTTTGCCGAACAAGCTGCCCAGCACGGCGAACTGCTGGTATTGCGGGGTGACGACGGCATCACCCGCGTTTCCGTTGGCCGCTACGACAACAAAGCCGCAGCGCGGGAAGCGCTACAGCGGCTCCAAATTGCGGGTTACCCGGACGCCTACATCGCCAACATCAACGGCCGTGGCACAGCAATTGCTGCTCCTGATCTAGCAGGGTCAGCGCCCGGGGCAAGCTCAACACAGACTGCGAGCCTGCAGCGCGCCTCACGGGTGCCGACGACGCCAGAGGGTCGCCCGATAGTCGCACCAAAACGCACAGACGCCGATGGGAGCACTAGCCAGGCTGGACGCTTCAGGTTACGAACCCACGACACCCAGAGCGGTCAAACCAGCGACGTACAGCTCGCTGACAGTCCCGTTTCCCCGTCTGGCAATAGCACAGTTGTCGCCGGCCTTGGTGCGAATGACATTCCGCGCCATTTGCGTGAGAAGCTGGTTTATCTCGACGGCGTGCCACACATCAAGGAGGGCGAAGATTTTATTCCCCTCACCGACGCTATCGACGGCGAGTAATAGCTCCGACAATCCCAACCAGGGTCTTATGCAGTAAAGTCAGGCAGCAAAGTCTAGACCGGCAAGTTCTCATCATTCCGGCGCTCGCGCAGCCAGCGCAACAATCGTGGGTACTGCACAGGGAGTAGCCGGTGCATCAGCGCAATGAACTTCGCATCATTACCAACCAGAATGCGTGCCTTATTACCCAGCACCCCGCGCAAAATAACGTCCGCCGCCTGATCGGCCGTGAGTCCGGCAAGTTCTTCAAACGACGACGCCATCGATTCTTTACTCGGTGCAGCATTGTCCTGGGGAATATAGCGAGAGCTGTTGACTATGTTGGTCTTCACGCCACCCGGACACACACAGCTAACACCTACCGACGTATCCCTTAATTCCTGGCGTAGTGCTTCCGTAAAACCGCGTACCGCGAATTTGGAGGCGTTGTACGCAGCTTGCGTTGGCACGGCAATAATGCCAAACACACTCGCGGTGTTTACGACGTGCCCGTAGGGTGCCGCGCGCAAATAGGGCAGGAACGCCTGGGTACCATGGACAACCCCCCAAAAATTGATGTTCATCAACCATTCGAAATCGGCAAGCCCAAGCACATCGACATGGCCCGTTACCGACACTCCGGCGTTATTAAAAATGTAGTTCACCTTGCCAAAGTGGTCTTGTGTTGCCGCGGCCCAGCGCTCGACCGCGGCGCGGTCGGACACATCGACGACACTGGCGACAACTTCGCCGGGCAAATCAGCAAGCTCAGCGGTAACCGTCGCAAGCGCGTCTTCGGTTACATCACAAACCGCTACATGAGCACCCACCGAGGCCAGGCGCCGCGCTAGCGCCCGGCCCATGCCGGATCCGCCACCCGTTACCGCCGCAACCTGTCCTGCCAACCGATTAATCGCAGGCATCAGACTTGCACTCCATTGGCCTGCGGAACATCCGCGGTATTGGCACTGTTGTGCAACTCAAAGGTGACTCCTGCACGCTCGTGCAAACGCTCAATCAGCCGTTCTCCCATTGCACTGGCAGGTGTCCAAACACCGCCACCTACCTCTAGCTCATCAAGCGCGAGGCAGACCGCACTCTCGGCAATCATCTTTGATGTACTGCCATAGCCAGGATCTTTATCACCCCGAACCACCGCCCGAACATAAACATCGTCGTCTGCCGCTCCGCGCGCACAAAATTCAATCTCGAAAAAACCGTTTTCGCGCAGTTCTTCATCAGGACCCTCGCCAGGTTTGGGCACAAAGCGCTGCATAAACTCGCGCAAAAATCGCACTCTTGTAGCACCCAACAGCAACGCGTTGCCCATGGCCATTGCTAGTGACTTGGCAAAGCCAGCAGGCCCGTCACTCACAAGCGTAGCTTCGTCGTAACAAAAGTTGTGTCCATAGCGATTGTTCATCAACGCATTGCTGCGCCGAACTACCCTGGTGTTCACCCCGGCCATCACAAAGGGACCAACATAACTGTCGAAGTCACTATCAAACCCAGGTGTCATCTTGTCGGTACCATCGAGGCCACGCCGGGCATCTACAGGATTCAGAGCGTAGGGGTCGGCGAGCAGCTCATGCAGGCCTGGGTCGCGCTCTGCTTCCTCCATCATGTACATCATGCTGGCCACAGTTCCGCCACTAAAACCGCCCTTAAACTTTGCAGCGCGATATTTCACATACGCACAATTATCGTTCGACTGAGCGCGCATCGCGTTATGCACAAACAAGGTACCAAGGTCAGAGGGAATGCTATCGAAACCACAGGTATGCACTATGCGCGCACCGCTGGCTTGCGCCGCAGCCTGATGCTGATCGATCATCTTACGCATCCACTGCACTTCGCCCGTCAGATCACAGTAGTGGGTGCCACTCGCGGCGCAGGCCGCAACAAGCTTAGAGCCGTATTGGGCATAAGGTCCTACGGTTGTCAGTACCACTGCCGTTCTGCCGACCAATTCAGCAAGACTCTTATCATCGTTGCTGTCAGCCAGCACTATCGGCACTGGCTCACCGAGATCGGTTTGCAGAGTGCGCAGTTTTTGCTCGTTACGCCCAGCGATTGCCCACCGCAGAGACTCGGGATAAGCACCGGCAACTTCGGGTGCACCATCAAAGCCGGGCAGGCCGTAAGATTTGAGTAAGTAGTCTGCAACCAGCCTGCCGGTGAAGCCCGTCGCACCCCACACAATCACATCAAATTCTTTCTTGTTGTTAGCCATTGGCAGGATTCTCAGTGAAACGGATGGTTAATCGACCATTGTGGCGGTGGACCTTGTCTCTCGCAAGAACCTTAACGGTTCGGTGGATCTGGCTGTGCCTGCTAAGATAGCAAGAAATCCAAGGACGCCCTGAACATGTTTGATTTTGGTCTGTTACTGGCACGAATTCGCGACGGTCTGTTCGAGCCAGAGAAAATCTGGGACGCCTATAAGGCAGAAAGCCACAGCTGGAAAGATACGGCCACCAATTTTTCGCTGCCGCTCATTGTCGCTGGTGGTGTGCTATCGCTCATCCTGGGCTGGCTCTTTTCAGGCAGTTACCTGCTCGGCGGTGGTGGCGGCTTTATTGGCTTTATCTACACCATCATTATGAGCCTCATCTGGTTTGGCATTGGTGGCTGGATCGCCAGCTTTCTGGCGGAAAAGTTCGGCGGCCAGGACAGCTTTGACCAGGCCTGGTCGGCCCTCACGTTTGCAAGTATTCCTGGCGTTGTGGGTGGCGTACTCGGCACCCTGCCCTGGTTCGGTTGGTTGCTATCCATCGCGGGCTTTATCTGGTCACTGGTGTTGCTGTTCCAGGCACTACCCAAGTTTCTCGACATTCCCCAGGAACGTTCCGTCGGGCATTTCTTCGCCACACTCGGACTGTCATTTGTTGCGCTGTTGGTGACCAGTTCCATTCTCGGTGTCATCGGTCTTTCAGTGGCGACGGGCGCGGGCAGCGACTCACTGGCTGAGATACGGCGCGATATCGAAAACAACAATTACAGCCGGTCGGTAGACGCAAGCCAGCCGACGACTTCCGGCAGTAGATCTCGCCTAGGCAGCCCGGGAAGCCCAGGCGGAGACGGTGGTCTGTTTGGCTTCGGACGCGAAATTGACTATTTAGAACAGGCAAACGAAGACCGTTATACTCCGCCCATTGGCAGCAGACTCGACGCCGACCAGGTAGAAACTTTCGCGCGTTACATGGCAGCCGCACAGCGTTTGCGCAAAACATCACAAGACAACCTGGAGCGCCTGGGTGACAACAACAATGAGCCTTCGTTCGGCGATTTCTTTAGAGGGGTAAAAGGCATGGTAAACGCGACTACCGCAGAAATGCAGGCGGTTAAGAGCGGTGGCGGTAACTGGGCCGAGCACGAGTGGGTGAAAAAGCAGTTATTCGAAGCCAAACTGCATGAGGATCTAAACGCAACGACAGCCCATAACTATGAGCTGTACCAGGAATACGAAGAACAGCTAAGGGACTGGCTCTAGTCCAGGAGATTTACATGGCTGATACCAACGCAGATGACAACCGTTCCTGGGAAGAGATCGCAAAACACTACCGCGAGATCATCCAGGGTTTAGGTGAAAATCCCGATCGCGAGGGACTGCTCGATACGCCAAAGCGAGCCGCCAAAGCGATGCTGTTTTTAAACCGCGGCTACACCCAGGATCTCGAGACCGTTGTTAACAACGCCATGTTCGAATCCGACAACGAAGAGATTGTGTTGGTAAAGGACATCGAACTGTATTCCCTTTGCGAGCATCACCTGTTGCCATTTGTAGGCAAATGCCATGTGGGCTACTTGCCAAAAGGCAAGGTGATCGGGCTATCAAAAATCGCCCGCATCGTGGACATGTTTGCGCGCCGGCTGCAAATTCAGGAAAACCTGTCGCGGCAAATCGCTGAAGCGATTCGATCCTCAACCGATGCCGCTGGTGTGGGCGTGATCATCGAAGCGCGACACCTGTGCATGTCAATGCGCGGGGTGGAGAAGCAAAACTCCATGATGAAAACCTCTGTCATGCTGGGCGAGTTTCGCACCAATCCAGCAACGAGAAGTGAGTTTTTGCAGCTGCTCGTCTAAGCAACGCGCGGTCTCTGTCTAACTGCGCTCTCTAACTCAGCGGAATGCGGATTTTTTGACCCGGGAAAATCTTGTTCGGGTCTTGAATCACTTCACGATTCGCCTCGAAGATCTCTGGGTAACGGCTGGCACTACCGAGGAACTCCTTGGCGATACCGCCCAGAGTGTTGCCCGACTCAATAACGTAATACTGGGCTTCTGGTGGGGGTATATCGCGAGCGGGAATAACTGTGGTGGCAGGCTCTGCGGCAGGCGGCGGCGGAACGGGTGCGGTGAGAGCATCAGCAACCACTGAGGTTACGCCCTTCACATTACCTGCCAGCAATATAGTTTTCTCTTTGGCGAGCGCCGTATCCGCTATGCCGCTCAATGTCACTACACCGTCATCAAAGCGCGCATTGATTGGGTTTACGCCAGGATTATTAGCCTCGATGTGCTTTACGATATTCATGGCCGCTTCGTTATCCGAAGTAAACAGATCCGCGCCCATGTCTTTCGCAAAATCGAGCAGACCGGTGAGTTTTTCAAACATAGCAGTGTCCCTTTTTCGAACAATTGTGCAATCCGATGACTGGATAATACACTCTATGCAATCTCCAGCTCAGCAACAACGATAAAGCTCAGGCAGAACTTAGTACTCCGAAGGAAGATAGGAAACACTCATGGCCGAAAAATCGTGATTCGAATCCGTGGCTGCGTCAGCGCGCTCTTTACCTGCGTGCTAATGGCAGGGTGCACCAGCGGAGTAAACTCCATTGTCAATTCCAACACGAGCCCCGCGACAGCCCAGGCAGATCTGGTGTTTGTAAACGCTCGCGTCTATACCAAACCCGGTGAAGCGCCCATTACCAGCGGCACGGTAATCGTCAACAACGGCAAGATTACCAACCTGCGCAAAACCCGAAAAGACGACCCATTGCTACCAGCGCGCAAGCTCATCAACGCCAATGGCCGGGCGCTAAGCGCAGGCTTGTGGAATTCCCATGTCCATTTCACGTCGCCCGAACTCGGCTCAAATCCACAGGGTGTTATTACCAATATGCTACTTCGCTACGGGTTTACCCATGTGGTCGATACGGGCTCAACGCTCGAGCAGACCCTTAAACTACGTAAGGCGATTACAAGTGGTGCGCTGCTAGGTCCCAACATTGTGCTGGCCAATGGTAGCTTCGTGCACACGGATGGTACCCCTTCTTATCTTCCTGGCATTACGCTTCCTGAGATAGACTCGCCAGCCGCCGCACAACCCATGGTGAACGCAACGCTAGACGCCGGTGCCAACGGCATCAAGATCTTCTCCGGCTCGTTTATTTCACCCACTGAAACTGTCCTGTTACCCTCAGCGGTGATTGCAGCAATCACCCGGGCCGCGCACGAGCGTGGTTCATTCGTGATAGCGCATCCCACTAGCATTGCAGGCCTAACCAATGCGGTCAAAGGCAAGGTAGACGTGCTTGCTCATACCACCGCGCCAGAAATCGACATTCCACAGGACGTGCTCGCTCTAATGCAGGCACAAGACACCGCGCTAATTCCAACCTTAATGCTCTGGCGTTACGAGATGCTAAAGTTTACGCAGAACGAAGCACAGGCCGATTTCATGGAGACTGCTGCCGTCACACAACTCAATACCCTCCATGCCGCCGGTATACCGATTCTGTTTGGCACCGATGTTGGTTATATGGAGAGCTTCAATCCCGCTGCCGAGTACCAACTAATGGAGCAAGCCGGAATGGACTGGAGCAGTATCCATGCAGCACTCACCAGCGAACCGACGCGACGGTTCGGCAGGTTTACGAACCGTACTAGTGCAACCATTCAAGAAGGTGCAGACGCCGATCTCGTGTTGTTTAACGGCGATCCAGCTCAGAATGTTGAGGCATTGGCCAACGTGGCTTACACCGTTATTAATGGCGCAGTCGTCTATTCCCAGCCTGACCAATCCCAGCCTGACCAATATTAGTTAGCCTATCGTTTGGCTAAAGCTTGAGTCCAGCCTGCTGGGCGAATGCTCGCGCTTGCTCCGGTACTACCTTGTTGGTTTGAGCCAGTAGGGCGAGCGCAGCAAAACTCACCCAGTCAGCCGAAACTTCAAAATGGTTACGTAGTTCGGGGCGCGCTTCCGACAAGCCATAACCGTCGGTACCAAGAACGCTGTAGGGTCCTGGAATCCAGCGCTCGATCGAAAGTGGCAGAGCTTTTTGATAATCGCTCGCAGCAACGAACACGCCGCGCGCATCAGCCAGCATGTCGGCGACATAAGGCGCTGGCGTTTCGGCGCCCAGCGCGTGCAATCGCTCGCGTTCTGCTGCAATGCCTTGTCGGGCTAACTCGTTATAACTGGTAACACTCCACACGTTTACGCTCTGGCCGAGCGCTCGCAAGGTAGCAGCTGCTTGCAGCACTTCCTGCATGATCGCACCGCTACCGAACAGGTTTACATCCGCCGTCGCCGCGCTTTCACCTTCAAACAGGTACATGCCGCTACAAATCTGCGACTCGAGTTCGGCAAGCGTTCTATCGTCGCGCTCAGGCATTGCCGGCATCAGATGGTTTTGATTGGTTAAGGTGAGGTAATAAAACTCGTCGCGCTGCTCGTGATACATGCGCTTGATTCCGTCCCGCACAATCACGCCAATCTCAAACGCAAACGACGGATCGAAGCTCTTCAGATTCGGCACGGTGCTGGCAACAAGATGGGAGTGGCCATCCTGATGCTGTACACCTTCGCCATTCAGCGTGGTTCGGCCCGAGGTGCCACCCAGCAAAAACCCGCGCGCCAGCATGTCGCCGCAAGCCCAGATCATGTCGCCAACGCGCTGAAAACCAAACATGGAGTAGAAAATGTAAAACGGAATCATCGGTAGACTGTAATTGGCGTAAGCCGTGCCTGCCGCCAAGAACGACGCCATGGCACCAGTTTCACAAATGCCTTCCTGCAGAATCTGTCCATCCGCCGCTTCTTTGTAGGGTGCGATGGTGCCCGCATCAACCGGGCTATAGCGCTGACCCGCGGGCGAATAAATACCCGCCTGGGGAAACAACCCGTCCATGCCAAAGGTACGAGCCTCATCAGGCACAATCGGCACAACGTACCGGCCAAAGGTTTTGTCCCGTAACAGCTTCGACAGCAGACGCACCATGGCCATGGTGGTGGACACTTCGCGATCACCATTGCCGTTAACCATATCGGCAAACAGGGCACGCGGGGGTGCGGGCAGTGCCACGCAATCAACCGAGCGACGCGGCAACGCCCCGCCTAAGGCCGCGCGCCGTTCTTGCAAGTAGCGCATTTCTGCTGAATCAGCAGGCGGCTGATAGAAACTTGCACGCTCAACATCCGCAGGTGACAAGGGAATCGAAAAACGCTCCGCGAGTTCACGGCGTTCGTCCGGCGACAGCTGCTTTTTTTGATGCACGGTGTTACGACCCGCAGCACCCGGCCCAAGGCCATGGCCCTTGACGGTTTTAAACAGAATGACACAGGGTTGACCCTGGGTTTGGGCTGCTGCCTGAAAAGCCGCAAAAATTTTCTTGCGATCGTGGCCACCACGCCGAATCGACACGATCTCCTCATCGGTCAAAGACTCCATGAGCTTTTTCAACTCGGGAGTGTCTTCTACCCAATGTTCACGCACCGCATCACCCGACGACACCGTGTACATTTGGTAATCGCCATCCAGGGCTTCTTCCATGCGCCGTTGCAAGGCACCATTGTGGTCGCGGGCAAGTAACCCATCCCAACCGCCGCCCCAAATAACTTTTATTACCCGCCACCCCGCTCCACGAAAGGCGCGCTCCAGTTCCTGGATGATCTTGCCGTTGCCACGAACGGGACCATCGAGACGCTGCAGGTTGCAGTTAATGCACAACACCAAATTATCGAGCTGCTCACGGGCAGCGATGTTAATGGTGCCCAGAACTTCCGGTTCATCCGATTCGCCGTCACCAATAAATGTCCAGATCTTGCCGCCGTTTTTTGGTTTTAAACCGCGGCTTTCCAGATACTTCGCAAACCGCGCCTGATAGATGGCACTGGGTGTCGACAGGCCCATGCTGGCCGTCGGCATTTGCCAGAAATCCGGTAACCGACGAGGGTGCGGATACGACGGCAAACCACCGCCCTCGCCGAGCTCGCGCCGGTAGTTGCTAATCTGCGCTTCGCTCAGACGACCTTCAAGAAACGCACGGGCATACACGCCGGGCGCAGTGTGCGCTTGAAAATGCACCTGATCACCGCCGTAGTCTGCAGTGGGGCCGCGAAAAAAATGGTTGAAGCCCACTTCCATCATGGTTGCCGCAGACAGGTAGGTTGCAATGTGTCCACCCACACCCGAACCGCTGTCATAGGCCTGCAAAACCATCGCCACCGCATTCCAGCGAATCATGTTTTCAATGCGGGTCTCCAGTTCGATATCACCTGGATACTCACCCTGATCAAGCACGTCGATGGTATTGCGATAAGGTGAGTTTAAGGATCGACTAACCGGGACACCCGAGGTCCGGGCCAGACTCTCTTCAAGGGCAGTCAATACATCACGCGCACCCTCTGCGCCGCGCTCGCGCAAGAGCGCTGTGAAAGCATCCAGCCACTCTTGCTGCTCAAGCAGCCAATCGCTGCCTTCGGCGGGGATGGCTTGGTCAGGTGTTATGTCGCTAGGTTGGCTGCTCACGGGGCTTTTCTGTACTGATTGAAGGCCGCAGAATACCTTACCTCGCCCGAGCCAAACAGGCAGCACTCTCGCAATGAACCCAGACCAAACAGCAACTGCGGACTCTACTCTCGCGTACGAACATATCGAAGTCAGTGCCGGCGACTACCGGTTTCACGCACTCTCCCAGGGCGACGGTCCGCTGGTGCTGTGCCTGCATGGATTCCCCGATTATCCAGGCTCCTACGCCGGTATGCTTGCCGCGCTTGCGAACGCAGGTTACCGCGCCGTAGCACCCTATCAGCGGGGCTACCATCCCGACACGCTCAGTGCTGACATGCGCTATCAAACCATCGAGCTCGCCCAGGACGCGCTTAATCTCATCGATGCCCTGGGTTATGAAAACGCAGTGGTTATCGGTCACGACTGGGGCTCTTCAATAGCCAGCGGCGCGGCGGTGCTTGCGCCGGCAAAAGTGCGGGCGCTGATCACCGCGGCCGTGCCCTACGGCACAAAACTGGGTGAGGCACTGTTAATCGATCCGGAACAACAACGCCGCAGCTGGTATATGTTTTTCTTTCAGACCGAGCTCGCCGAAATGGCCGTTAGCTATGAAAACATGGCGTTCATTCGCCGACTTTGGCAAGACTGGTCGCCCGGCTGGGATTTTAGCGAAACAGCCATTCAGGGGGTGCTCGACACCCTGGCTCAACCAGGTGTACTAAATGCAGCCCTGACCTACTATCGCTGTGCGCTAAACCCGGACTATCAACGCCCCGACATTGCCGCGCTGCAAGCCCGCATGGGCGAGACTATTAGTGTGCCGGCGCTGTACTTACACGGCGGCAAAGATGGCTGCATCGGCGCCTCGACCACCGAAGGCATGGCCAACAACTTCAGTGGTCCCTTCGAACTTGAGTTACTGCCCCATGTTGGGCACTTCCTGCACCTCGAAGACCCGAACTATGTGCACGAGCGAATTCTTGAGTTTTTGGCCACCTATGCACCTGGGGGCCATGGGGCGCCTGGGGCACCCGGGTAGATTTCACCTGCCTCATGACGCCTTTTGCTACACTCGGAAGGGCAATTTTGGTGGATTGAGGGGAAATTCCATGCCAAGACCAACTAGGTCGCAAGTAAAAGCTTCGCAAGCAAAACGCATTTTTGCTGCCAGCTTGAGTGTCGCTGCTCTATTTGTTGCCGGTTGCGGGCAAAGCAACGACAGCCCAAGCGCTGGTGCAGCCACAACACCAGCGGCTCCTGCTGCCGCAACGGCTGGTGCAAACGCTGGTGCAGGCGCTGGTACAAGTGCAGCGCCAGCGGTTACCGTCGCCAACGTCGATGAAGCGCGCATCATCAACGCTGATGCCCAGCCCGGTAACTGGATGGCCCACGGTCGCACCTACGACGAACAACGCCACAGTCCGCTGACCCAAATCTCTGACAAAACAGTAAAAGACCTGGGCCTGGCCTGGTACTGGGATACCGACACCAGTCGTGGTCTTGAGGCGTCCCCCATCGTGGTTGATGGCGTGATGTACTCCACCGGTTCCTGGAGCGTGGTCTGGGCCCACAACGCCAAGACCGGCGAGCTGCTGTGGAAGTTTGATCCCGAAGTTCCACGCTCGCATGGCGTGTACGCTTGCTGCGATGTGGTTAACCGCGGCGCTGCCGTTTGGAAAGGTCGCGTCTACGTTGGCACCATCGACGGCCGCCTGATCGCATTGAACGCCGCAGACGGCACCCAGGTGTGGAGCGAACAAACCACTGATCGTGACCGCGCCTACACAATCACCGGCGCACCGCGCGTCATCAAAGGCAATGTAATCATTGGTAACGGCGGCGCAGAGTATGGTGTACGCGGTTACATCACGGCCTATGACGCCGCCACCGGCAAGCAACAGTGGCGCTTTTACACGGTGCCCGGCAACCCCGACGAACCCTACGAAAACCCAGCGATGGAAGAAGCTGCAAAAACCTGGCGTGGTGATGAATACTGGAAAGTTGGTGGCGGCGGTACGGTATGGGATTCCATGGCGTATGACCCTGAGTTAAACACACTCTACATCGGCGTCGGCAACGGCTCACCCTGGAACCGTTACATCAGAAGTCCTGGCGGCGGTGACAACCTGTACCTGTCATCCATCGTTGCGTTAAATCCCGACACCGGCGAATACAAGTGGCACTACCAGACCACACCCGGCGACAACTGGGACTACACGGCAACCCAACACATGATTCTCGCGGACATGAAGATCGGCGGTGTTGATCGCAAGGTCATCATGCAGGCGCCGAAGAACGGTTTCTTCTACGTGATCGATCGCGTGAGTGGCCAGTTTATTTCTGCTGAGGCCTACGTGCCCGTGCAGTGGGCGACACACATCGATCCGGAAACTGGCAAACCTGTTGAAAGCCCTGACGCTCAGTACGCCAACGATCTGAAAACTATTCAACCCGGACCTTTGGGTGGTCACAACTGGCACCCCATGACCTATAGCCCCAATACCAACCTGGTGTACATCCCGGCGCTTGGATTGGAGTTTAAATACGCTCAGAACAACGCATTTAAGTACGATCCCAAAACCTGGAACCTAGGCATTGATTTCAACTTGCCTGGTCCAGCGACCCCGGATGAAATTGTCGAAACACTGCAAAAAGTGAAAGGCCACCTCGCCGCCTGGGACCCTGTAAAGCAAGAAGAAGTGTGGCGCGTACAGCACGAAGCGTCCTGGAACGGTGGCTTGCTTAGCACCTCTGGCAACCTGATTTTTCAGGGTTTGGCTGACGGCTCTTTCACAGCGTACACCGCGGACACCGGCGAGAAAGTCTGGAGCAGCCCTGTCCACATTGGCATCATGGCACCACCCGTTACCTATATGGTTGATGACGAGCAATACATCGCGGTGGTCGCCGGCTGGGGCGGCGCCTTCGGTTTGACCGCCGGTGTGCCAAGACACAAATCAAACACGCTAAAAGAAGGCCGCATCCTCGCCTATAAGCTGGGTGGCAAAGCCGTGTTACCCGAACCAAAGATTGCCTGGATGGAGTTACCTCCCCAGCCGGAGCTTGCGGCAACGCCGGAACAACTCGCCAACGGTCAGTCTCTGTTCAACAACAACTGCCAGGTTTGTCATGGCGCCGGGGTGATCAGTTCAACCGGTGGCGTGCCTGATTTGCGCTACATGAGCGAAGCAACCCACGCCTCATGGGACGCAATCGTTAGAGATGGCGCTTATGCCGGTAAGGGCATGGTGAGCTTTGCGCACGTGGTTGATGAGCAGGGTTCGAAAGACTTACACGCCTACGTTGTGTCGGTTGCAAACGCGAGTATTGGCCTGTGTGAAACTGAGTATCGGAAGAACTATCCGGAACTGCTTGAGACCGCCTGCGTAAAAGCGACACCGCTGGCAGAGGTGCCGCAGGAAAAACCCCAGGGTGGCGCCTCTCGTTAGAGGCGGAATTAGTGTGCTGCCGCGCGGGCTGAAGCAATCAACTTCGCACGCGGCGCGTTTTGTAATGCATCTACCTGGACAGAGCTGGCTTGCAGCGAGTCGGCCACAATGGCTTGCACCGCGCGCTGTGGCGGAACCGCCCCAAATACAGATGGTGCAGCTCGTTCGGCACGCCGCGTAACGGTTACCGCCAGTGGCCGGTGGTCAGACAGGCCACAGTCTAAAACTTCGTACTCCGCAAGTCGCAACGATTCGCTGACTAACGCGTGATCGATAATCTGCGATGGTTTCCAGCTCGGATAGGTTGGGCACGGCCGGGAGCTGGTGCGCAAACCGCAGTCCGCAAGTGGCGATGTGTTCAGCACTGCCGACAACGGGCTGTTAAGGTCGCCCAGCACCACTACGTTTTTCTCGCCGTCGATAAGCTCTCTGACGTACTCCAGTTGCCGCGTCTGCGAGCGCCCGCCCAACGACAGATGCAACAGTACCACCAGCAAATCTTCTTGCAGCTTTTCTTGCGCCTGTGCTGCCAGTTGGGACACGTAAGGGAATGGAATACGCATTGTTAGCGCCCCACGCCCAGGAACAGCACCTGGAAGTTTATGATCTTCCAGAGCAGTGGGGGCAATTCGTGACAACACGCCGTTACCCATCTGCGCAAATGGACCAAGGTCACGATTGCACTGGGTGTACCAATAAGGGAACGCAGCACGCTGAGCCAGATACTCTACCTGATTGATAAAACCGCTCCGCAGACTGCCGCCATCAATTTCCTGCAGCGCAACTACATCGTAGTCGTGCACCAGATCACCGATACGTTGCAAATTCTTCGCGCGGCCTTCGTGCGGCAGCACGTGCTTCCAATAACGCGTAACGTATTGGCTAAAACGGGTGGTAGAGATACCCGATTGAATATTAAACGTCAAAAAGCGCACAGAATTGGATTCGATCTCCTGCCGTTCCTGCTCTCCCAGTACGGCCCTGTTTAACACAGGCTGTGCCATTGACGATTGCCCGCTTCTAGCAAGCATCGAAAGTGGCGAACGCATGTCGGTCCCCGACAACTACTGCGCCTCCAGCGTATAACCGCCACTCATCAGGTTCTGTGCACCGTCCGTCATTTTGCGACATTGAGCAGCATTATCTGCCAATACAGCTCACCACTATGCAGAGCTAGTGTGCGTGAGCGCACTATTTCTCCAGGGCTTTCTCGACAGCTTTCCCAACAGTTTGCTGTGTCGATTCGGCCGCCATTTTTGCCGCCTGCTCTTTCTTCACCAGGAAGTCGACCACCTGCAGCATGCCGATGTTAGTGCCGGCCATTGAGCTGCTGGTTTTGTACTTGCCATTCACTACCATGGTGGGAACAGACTGCAAACGGAATTGCCGTGCTCGAGAGTCGGCCTGCTGCAATTTACTGCGTACCGAGAACGAATCGAACGCCTTCTGGAAGTCGGCTTGCTCAACATCGGCCGCCTGCTTGAATAGCGCCGCCATGGCCGCGGGTGTGCCCAGGTTTGCCTTGTGGGTGTGAATGGCCTCAAACAGGGCGTCATGCGTTTTGTCAGTTACACCCAACGCTTCAGCGGTGTAGTAGGTTTGTGCCAAGAGCGCCCACGCCTGACTAAAGATCGCCGGAATACGGGTAAAGGTGACGCCCTCATCCTGGCGCAACGACCATTCATGCACCGCCGCGTCAAAGTTGAAACAGTGAATGCAGCCGTAAGAGAACATTTCGACGACTTCGACTGTGTCCGAATCCGCTGGCTCTGAAGGCACCAGCAATTCTTCGTAGTGCACGCCGGCTTCGTAGAGTACGACGTCCTCTTTCCCAGCTTGCGCAGTTGCGGTGTGGCCCGCATGTGCATGCGCATGTGCCGCGCCTTCGTGATGATCAGCATGAGCCAACTGGGACGCAGCCGACAGGGCCAAAGACAAACCAACTGCCGAAAGCAACTTCGTATAGAAGTGAGCAGAAACAGACTTAAGAGAAAAATGCGCCATGGGGGCCTCGCTAGACAGTTCGGTTATATTCGCAAAAATCAGGATGCCACAGGAACATCTGACCATAGATTTACAAATAGATTTACAAA
>CAZSYU010000057.1:0-5712 GCA_964611345.1 uncultured Pseudomonadales bacterium | reverse complement strand
ATAGATTTACAAATAGATTTACAAAATGATTCAATTTAACGCCTCACCGCATTATCGCACGGCCCGCGTTAACAGAGGATGAACGCCCAGCAAAGGCGTGTGGACGGCACAGGGCGGCCAGCCTCGCGGTAACTCGCTAGTGTAAGCCCTGTAAATAGTCCGCCAGGGCTGCAATCTCGGTATCGTTCAGGTTTGCTGCGACCTGGCGCATCATGCCGCCATAGATCTCATCCGTCGCTCGCACCCCTTCGCGATACGCCGTCAGCTGGGCAATGGTGTACTCCGGTGTCTGACCACTTATGCGCGGAAAGCCCGCCGGTCCGTTGCCGCTACCCGTCGGTGAATGGCAGGCCGTGCAAGCCGCTACACCCTTGTCCAACGCCCCACCTTTGTAGATTCGCCGGGCCATGGCTATTTGCTCGTCATCGCCCTGAGCCTGCGCAAGCTTGGGCGCTGTAGAGGCGTAGAAAGCAGCAATATCGCGCAGATTTTGTTCACTCATGCCGTTGAGCTGACCCGCCATCAACGGCGCACTGCGCTCTTCAGACTGGATCATCTGGAGCTGACGAAACAAATAATTTTGATTTTGGCCAGCGATGTTTGGGTAGTTCGGGGCCAGTCCATTGCCGTCGCTGCCATGGCACGCCTGGCAAGCGGTGGTGAGCTTCTCGCCAGCCGCCGCATCCCCACTCTCTGCCACCGCGCCCATCGACATGAACAGAGCCACAGCAGCGATGCCCGCTTTAGCGGCGCTCTTTACCCCTGAACTCTGGGTACTTGAAGTCTTGCGGCAAAGAGTTGTACGGGGAGAAATGAGGGTGGTGCTCAAACGCATCTGGGTTTCCTGCTGTGTGTTCCCGGCGGCGCGAGCCGCGTTAGACTGGCGCTGCAAAAACGAGCGCGAATTATAAACCATCGCAACCAGAAAAGGGTGCAGATCGGACCGGTCGCACCGCGCGATACACCGCGGATAACTCAACAAAATCAACGAGATCGATGCCAAATTCGAGCAACACCAAAGGCCCTTCCGAGCGCCGGCCAAAGCGCCAGCAAGGTGCTGAAAAATCCGCCAAGGAAGAACGGCTGGAAATCCGCTTTTTAACCAGCGCGACGGGAGATCGCGATCTCCCCGCCGAGGACGGTCCGGAAGTGGCCATCGCTGGTCGCTCCAACGCAGGCAAATCGAGCTTTCTGAATCGACTGGCTGGACACCGGCAACTGGCGCGTGTGAGTAAAACGCCTGGCCGCACCCAGTTGCTCAACTTCTTTGAAATTCGCAGCGGTGGGCGCCTGGTGGACCTGCCGGGCTATGGCTACGCCAAGGCAACTCGCGACGCGCAGGCAGCGTGGCAAAAGAGTGTGAACACTTACTTATCCTACAGAGACAGTCTCGCTGGAGTGATTCTGGTCATGGACATCCGGCATCCCTTTCAGCCCTTCGATGAAGAAATGCTCAATTGGTCCGCGGCCTCAGAACTGCCGCTGCACATCTTGCTGAACAAGGCCGACAAGCTGAAATCAGGCGCCCGCAGTCAGGCCCTGCTGAAGGCCAAGAAGCGCCTGGCCGATACGCCGACGGTCTCGGTCCAGACCTACTCTGCCCTGAAAGGTATGGGGCAACTTGAGGCCATTGCCAAAATCAAAGTCATACTCGCTGACGCCCATCCGCCCCAGCCATAAGCCCGGCCATAAACCGCACTGCCTAGTGCGCCTCATCCCAGTTTTGGCCAATACCCACGTCCACCACCAACGGCACATCCAACTCGGCAGCCCCTTCCATACAGTCCGTCACGCCAGTGATAAGGGCATCGACGTCGCTCTGGGCCACCTCAAACACCAACTCATCATGCACCTGCATGATGGTTTTGGCTTCGAGAGTACCGGCAGCTAACCAGCCATCCACCTTGATCATGGCGCGCTTGATGATGTCAGCAGCGGTGCCCTGCATGGGAGCATTGATGGCCGTGCGTTCTGCCGCCTGCCGGCGCATGCCGTTGCTTGCGTTAATTTCCGGCAGATAGAGCCGCCGGCCAAATACCGTCTCAACAAAGCCCTGCTCCGCCGCCAGCGCCCGGGTATCGTCCATGTAGGCACGCACACCGGGGTAACGTTCAAAATAAAGTTCGATGTACTCCTGAGCGACGCCGCGCGTAATGCCGAGTTGTGCCGCCAGACCAAAGGCCGACATGCCATAGATCAAACCAAAGTTAATCGCCTTGGCGCTGCGGCGCTCGTCATCGCTGACATCTTCAAGTGCGCAGCCAAACACCTCTGCCGCGGTAGCACGATGCACGTCGACCTTGTTGGCAAAAGCGCTGCGCAGACCGTCGTCCTTCGACAGGTGCGCCATTATGCGTAACTCAATCTGCGAGTAATCTGCCGCGACCATCTTGTTACCCGGTGCGGCGACAAAGGCTGTACGCACCTTGCGACCGTCCTCGGTACGAATCGGGATGTTCTGCAGGTTTGGGTCAGATGACGACAACCGGCCGGTAGCCGCCACCGCCTGATGATAAGAGGTGTGCACCCTGCCTGTTTTCTGATTGATTTGCAGAGGCAATTTATCGGTATAGGTTGATTTTAATTTTGTGGCACTACGATATTCCATGATCAGCTTTGGAATTTCGTAATCAAGTGCGAGCTCCTGCAACACCGGCTCCGCCGTTGACGGCTGACCCTTTGGCGTTTTCTTTTTCACCGGCAAGTCGAGTTTTTCGAACAGAATTTTTTGCAACTGTTTGGGCGAACCCATGTTGAATTCTTCGCCGGCCAGTGTCCACACCTGCTCTTGTAACTCACCGGCCCGTTTGGCGAGTGAGGCACTCTGTTCACCAAGCAGGCCTGCATCTACCAGGGTGCCATTGCGTTCTATGCGGGATAACACTCCCAACAACGGCAATTCGATTTCTTCAAAGACTTTAACCAGCGTTGGCTCTTTGGCTACTTGCGGCCACAACGCTTCGTGCAATTGCAACGTTATGTCCGCGTCTTCCGCGGCGTAGTCTGCGGCCTGTTCCAACGGTATCTGATTGAATGTAAGTTGCTTTGCGCCTTTGCCGGCAATGTCCTCGAAGTGCACGGTTTTCACATCCAGGTATTTCGCCGCCAGCGCATCCATGTTGTGGCGGGTAGCCACGCTGTTATACACGTAGCTTTCAAGCATAGTGTCGTAGGCAATACCATTGAGGGCGACGTTATAACGCGCAAGTACGCTCATGTCGTACTTCAGGTTCTGCCCGACTTTTTTTATCGCTGGATCTTCGAGTATGGGGGTGAGGGCACTCAACAAATCGCTCAAACTGATCTGGTCTGGCGCGCCAACGTAATCATGGGCGACGGGAACATAGGCTGCTTCACCTGGCGTGACTGCAAATGACACACCGACGAGCTCGGCTTCCATATAGTCAACACTCGTGGTTTCCGTATCAAACGCAATCAGCGGCGCTGCCTTTAGTTTCTTGATCCACTTGGCCAGCGACTTTTTATCGAGCACACACTCATAGTTACGCCCGGCGCTGGGTGCTGCGATGGGTGTGGCGCCAGTATTTGCCCCAGCTAGCTCGTCACGCCAACCCTTGAACTCATAGCGCTCATAGAGTTCGCGCAATTTATCGACATTCGGCTCCGCCATCTGCAGCGTATCGGCGCTAACCGCCAACTCCACATCGCACTTAATCGTGGTGAGCTCACGCGACAACGGCAATTGCTCCAGGTTGTCGCGCAAACTCTCGCCAACTTTGCCCTTGATCTCATCCGCCTTGCTAATCAGTTCATCCAGCGTGTCGTAAATACCTAACCATTTTGCCGCCGTCTTTGGTCCTACCTTTGGCACACCCGGAATGTTGTCTACCGTATCGCCCATGAGCGCCAGGTAGTCGATGATCTGGTCGGGTCGCACACCAAACTTCTCTTCGACGCCAGCGGCATCCATGGTGGTGTCAGACATGGTGTTAATCAGCGTCACGTATTTGGTAACCAGCTGCGCCATATCTTTGTCGCCCGTGGATACAATCGTTGGCTGTTTAAGTGCGGTGGCCTGTGCGGCCAGGGTACCAATCACATCGTCCGCTTCCACACCGGGCACCACCAACAGCGGCATGCCCAGTGCTTCTACCATTTCGTGGATAGGCTGAATCTGCTTGCGCAGCCGATCGTCCATGGGCGGGCGATTGGCCTTGTATTGCGGATACATGGTGTCGCGAAACGTCTTGCCTTTGGCATCGAATACCGCAACCACAGTGCTGCCCGGGTACTCCTTTGGCAGTTTCCGCAACATGGCCAACACCCCGCGCATGGCACCCGTTGGAAAGCCATCGCTGGTTTCAAGGTCTGGCAACGCGTGGAACGCACGAAACAGATAAGAAGAGCCGTCGATCAGCAACAAAGGTTTGTTTGCGGCCATTTTTTACGCCACCATCGCCATATGAACAGGAAAGGTTTCAGGCTACCACAGGCCACGCCGTGGCTCTTGGCAGGCGTCGCCGCAGTGTGCGCCACGCAAGCGGCCCCCGTTGTGTATGCAGCAGAGGCAGCAGAGCCCGTTACGCCTCCACCAATCCAACAAACGGCCCAACAGCCAAGCCAACAAGACGAATCACCGACCGAACAAGACCAGGAGCGCAGCGTGGTCTATTCTTTGCGCGACTACGAACGCACCGAAACCACAGCCACCAGTCCCGAGGAGTACCTCAACGATTACCCAGCGCAAGATGGAATACAGCGATCCCTTGCAGGCCCCGACGTTGTCATTACCGCCGGCACCGAGCGCACCGTGTACGAGTACCGCCAGGGCGGTCAGCTCCGGTTGGTAAAGATCATCCCCCGCATTGGCCGGCCTTACTATCTGGTTCCTGCGGATCCGACCCGAGGCTTTGGTGATCTCGATCAGGCCAACCGGCTATTACCACAATGGAAGATTATTGAATTCTGATGGCTGCCCTGACTGAACTGGACCAGGCCGAGTTGGCGAACTGGCTACCGCAATATGGGGTCGGCGAGCTATCTGACTATCAACGCATAGGCACGGGCATTGAAAACAGCAACTACTACGTAAACACCACCGATACCACAGACGTACACCGCTGGGTGGTGACCATTCTCGAACAGGACTACCCATCGCGTGAGCTACTGGTGCCATTGGCAAGCACGCTGCAGAAAGCCGGTTTGCCGGTGCCCCGCATAGTCGCAAACAGCGCCGGCGAGAGTGTGGTTACGCTGGCAGGTAAGCCGGCCATTTTATCTACCCGCCTGCCGGGTTCGCATCCCATCAATCCGACCATCAAGCAATGCAGCGCAGTGGGTCGATTTCTTGGCCGCTTTCATCGCGCCAGCGCCAATGTGCGTAGCCACGCTAAACTATTCAGTCGCGACTACGACTGGTTGGCAACCAACAGCGACGCGGTCAAAATGTATTTGTCGTTTGATCAACAGGCACTCTTGCGGCGTGCACTGGGCCATCTGCGATCACTACTGAATCGCCACGACCTCGCATGCCTGCCAACGGGCGTCATCCATGGCGATCTGTTTCGCGATAACGTGCTCTTCACAAAAAACGGCCTGTCTGGCGTGCTCGACTTTCATCACGCCGGCGAACACTATCTGTTGTTCGATATCACAGTCGCCATCAATGACTGGTGTACCGACGGTAGCGGAATGCTGGATACGGAACGCACCATCGCCTTGCTGCGCGCCTACAATGGGATACGAGAACTT
>CAZSYU010000056.1:0-25452 GCA_964611345.1 uncultured Pseudomonadales bacterium | reverse complement strand
GCCGCCGGCGGCCACAGAACTGGTATTGCACTGGTGTGCAGCGCCCGACTGGGCGAGCGCGATCTGCGCAGCACGACCTTACGACTCTCTGCAAGCGCTGCAAAAACGCAGCACAGAGCTTTGGGCTGACGCCACCGAACGCGACCTGCAACTTGCTTTTGCCGCGCACCCGGTCATCGGCGACGTGGAGCTGTTACGGTCAAAATATGCCTCGCAAGCCAATGTCGAACAGGGTCAGGTACTTACCGCCAGCGATACCGTCATCGCAGATCTGGCCCGACAAAACCTGGCCTATCGCCAACGCCATGGATTTACCTTTATCGTCTGTGCCACCGGCAAGAGCGCCGAGCAAATGCTGGCCCTGCTGAATGCGCGCATTCACAACAGCACTGATGATGAACTAAAGAACGCCGCCGCAGAACAGCTAGAGATTATGCAACTGCGGCTCCAACAGAGTTTTAGCGCAAACTAGCAAACAGGATACTCATGAGCTCTGCAGCCACAAACTCAACCCTGAGCACACACATTCTTAACCTTGACGAAGGTGCCCCTGCCCAGGGGGTGTTGGTCGAGCTGCGCGGCACTAATAGCGCGGGCGATGCCGGCACAGTGCTTGGGAAAAACCACACCGACGCCGATGGCAGAGCCAGCGACTGGCCGGAGCTCACTGCTGGCACCTATGAACTCACTTTTGCCATCGGTGAATGGTTCAAGGCACGCAACCAACGCTGTTTTTACCCCCGTGTGCGCATTGAATTTATGGTCGACGACCAACGGCACTATCACGTGCCGCTCTTGCTCAACAAATTTGGCTTTTCCAGTTACCGCGGCAGCTAAGCCGCACTCACAACGATAGATTTCCCGAGGACACCCCGTTGCCAGATACCTTACTCCGCGGCGCTTGCCTGAGCTTCAACGCCGAGCCGGGACCTTTTCCCGCCGACTCGAACGGTCTGGCTGCCGGCGTCGACTACCTGGAAGATGCGGTGGTAACCATCGCCACGGGCACAATTACGTCTGTAGAACCCACGCCGTCTTTTAGCGCCAACGGTGGCGACCTCACGCAGTGCGAAGACCTGCGCGGCGCCCTGCTGCTACCCGGGTTTATTGATACGCACATCCACTACCCACAGATGGACATGATTGCGGGCTATGGCACCCAGCTGCTCGACTGGCTTGAGCGCTACGCCTACCCGGCCGAGATTGCCTACGCCGATCTGGACTATGCCCAGGCCCAGGCGGAGGTGTTTATGCAGACCCTGTTTCGCCACGGCACAACCTCAGCACTCACGTTCACCACCGTGCATGCACATACGACCGACGCCCTGCTTGGTGCAGCACAGCAGCACAATGCACGGATGATAGCGGGCAAGGTGCTGATGAATCGCAACGCCCCCGATGCATTGCGCGACACCGGCGACGGTATTGCAGAAAGTGCCGAGCTGATAGAGCGCTGGCACAATCGTGGGCGTATGCAGTACGCGGTAACACCCCGTTTCGCCATTACCTGCACAGACGATCAAATGCGCGCCGCTGGCGAACTGCTCAGTCAATACCCTGGCACCTATTTGCACACGCATCTGGCCGAACACCCCGACGAGATCAAAGCCACGCGCGAGCTGTTTCCAGGCGCCCACGACTACGTGGATGTCTACGAGGGCTTCGGCATGCTGACACCCCGCTCGGTGTTTGCGCATGGCATCCATTTAAGCGAGCGCGAACATGAGCGCCTGTCCGCTACAGGCGCCACCATTGCGTTCTGCCCGACATCCAACATGTTCCTGGGCAGCGGCTTGCTACAGCTTGATCGGCTTAAAGAGCACAACGTCAACCTGAGCGTGGGCAGCGACGTTGGTGGTGGTACGAGCTTCTCTATGCTGACCACCATTGCCGAGGGTTACAAAGTGGCCCAGCTCAACAACAACGCGTGGCACCCACTGACCGCCCTGCACGCCATCACCCGAGGCAACGCCCATGCCCTTGGCCTGGGTGACAAGATCGGTCAGCTAGCCGCAGGCTTTGAGGCCGATCTGACCGTCTTGCAGCCCGCTACAGGCTCGTTACTTGAGCGGCGACTGGCAAACGGCGCAGACGTTACCGAACAGATTTTTGCCGCGATGTTCATGGGCGGCGACAATGCGATCAGGCAAACCTGGGTTGCGGGTCGCAAGGTCTACGATCGCGATATCCAGTTGAATGGAGAGAACAGCAACGCATGAACGCTGAATTACTCGACTGGCTGAACCTTGTCGTGCGCTGGGCGCACGTGATTACCGCCATTGCCTGGATTGGCGCCTCGTTTTACTTCATTTGGCTGGATCTTAGCCTGCAGCAACCCAGCGATGAAAAACTGGCCAAGGGCTTCGCCGGTGACCTGTGGGCGATTCATGGCGGCGGTATTTACGAGGTGGGCAAATACGCCTCCCACCCCACGCCCATGCCCACGCGCCTGCACTGGTTTAAATGGGAGGCCTACAGCACCTGGTTGACCGGCAGTGCACTGCTGATACTGCTGTACTACGTACGCGCGGACACCTATCTCGTTGGCAATAACCTGCTGATCAAGGATCCTGCTGTGGCGATTATCGCCAGCATTGGGTTTTTGGCAGCGGGTCTTGGTTGCTACGAACTCATCATGCGCACGGCCATTGGTTCGACGGTCAAGCGCCAGGCCATTGCGCTGGTCACACTGATCGTTCTGGCCAGTGCGGTGGCGTTTGAGTTGTTTGCGCCGCGCGCGGCCATGCTGCATGTGGGCGCGATGATCGCCACCTTGATGGCGGCCAATGTATTTCTCATTATCATGCCCTCCCAGCGCGCCTTCATTGCCGCCATTGAAGCGGGCAAGCAACCCGATCCTGAGCTCGCAATTCGCGCCAAGCACCGCTCTACCCACAACAACTACCTGACTCTGCCGGTGCTGTTTTGCATGTTGTCGAACCACTCGGCATTTGTGTTCAACCATCCACAGGCCTGGGCGCTGGTGCCTGTCTTTTGCGCCATCGCGGCCTTCGCTCGGCACTATTTCAACCTGAAGCACCAGGGCAAAAGTCGACCGGTCATACTGCTGATTGCAGCAATTCTGTTTATTGCGCTCGCCATAGCGGCCAGCCTGACAAAATCAGCGCCGATTGCAGCAGATGGAACCGCAAGTGCGGCCGAGGTGCAGGTTGTGCTCAGCAAACATTGCACCAGTTGCCACGCGCAGAAGCCCTCCTTTGCCGGCTACGCAACGCCGCCGGGAGGTTACGTCTTCGAAACTCCAGCAGACTTACACGAACAACCCGATCGGGTCATTAGCTCCGTGTCATCAAACTACATGCCCCTTGCCAACATGACCGGCATGACCGCCGACGAACGTGCGTTACTCGTGAGCTGGGTAACTACAGGCCCGTAACTCGCATGCTGCATCTGCTGTTGCACATACTCGTACCCGGGGCTATCGCCGCTACGGTGTATCGCCACCAGTTATGGACTGCATTTGGACTGATGCTGCTGGGCATGCTGATCGATCTCGACCATCTGTTGGCCACCCCCATCTATGACGCCGGCCGCTGCAGCATCGGGTTTCACCCGCTGCACACCACCTTACCGATTGTGCTCTACGTGGCGCTGCTGGTGCATCCCAAAACCAGACTAGTGGGCCTGGGTCTGTGCATTCACATTGTGCTGGATGCAGTGGATTGCTGGGCTATGCGCTAGTCACTAAACCGGCTGGTGATTGGCGTGATAATGCTCGGCAATATCTATTCGCCGACACACCCAAACCTCGGTGTGCGCCGCTACATAATCGAGAAAGCGCCGCACGGCCTGGGCTCTACCTGGGTGACCCGCGATTCGGCAGTGGAGTCCCACGCTCATCATTTTTGGCTGGGTTGCGCCTTCGGCATACAGGCAGTCGAAGGTGTCTTTCAAATAGCCAAAAAACTGCTCGCCACTATTGAAACCTTGCGGCGTTGCAAAGCGCATGTCGTTGACGTCGAGGGTGTAGGGAATGATCAGATGCGGCGCGCCAGCAGCGTTTGGCTTACTGTGCCAATAAGGTAGATCGTCTGCATAAGAATCTGAGTCGTAGCGAAATCCACCGGCCGCCAGGACCAGCTCGCGGGTGTTGGGTGAATCGCGTCCGGTATACCAACCCAGCGGTCGCGCGCCGGTCACGCGGGTGTGGATTTCAATGGCCTGCTCGATCTGCCGGGCCTCCTCTGCGGGCGGCATAAACTGATGGTCTATCCAGCGGTAACCGTGGGACGCAATTTCCCAGTCGGCAGCGACCATGGCGGCAACGGCCTCAGGGCTACGTTCGAGTGCCATCGCCACCCCAAACACGGTCAACGGCAATCGGTACTCGGCAAACAACCGCTGTAAGCGCCAAAATCCGGCGCGAGTGCCGTACTCGTAGAGCGACTCCATGCTCATGTGGCGGGCGGGATAGGCAGCAGCGCCAATTATTTCCGACAAGAAAGTTTCAGAGTACTCATCCCCGTGCAGCACGTTGTTTTCGCCACCCTCTTCAAAATTGAGTACAAACTGTACGGCCAGGCGAGCCTTGTTGGGCCATTGCGGATGCGGGGGAGTCGCACCATAACCGCGCAGGTCGCGGGGATATGTTGATTCGGTTGATTCGCTGCTCACGGCTGACCCTGATCAATTTTGCGTGTTCGTTGTACACCAAGGGCCGACCCGCCGAAAGCTCTGACACCCCGTACGCCGCCACTGGCCACTGGCAGCGACTTCAGGTTAACTGGCAGGTGTTCGAACAAAATTGCTGCGAAGGCACACCATCGATGTCTGAATCCAGGTCGATAACTGACGCCGCTGACAACCCGGCAACGCCACTATCCCAACCGGCGATCCTGCCGCTACGGCCCACCGTGGTCGACTTCGAACACTCACAAGACCCTTCACATGAACTTCATAACGCGTTGTTAGAAAACGGTTTTGTCGCTGTTAGAAATTGCGGCATCAGTGCCGAACAGCTCGCCGCGGTATTTCACAGCGCCCATTTGTTCTTTGCCCAAGGCGCTGCCACAAAAGACCTGGCGCGCTACCGCGACACGCAAAAGAACTTTGGTTATCAGCCCATGCACAGCGAAGCGCTTGACCCCGCGGAGGCGGCTGACAGCAAAGAAAGCTTCACTATGCGTAATGTCATCAGTGCTGCGAACCCACCCGGCGCGCCGGACGGTTTTGGCGCGACGGCAAACGCCATGTTCGCGGCGTGCAGCGCAAGCGCAATGCACATCATCACCTTGCTTGAGACAGCACTCGGTGCACCACAGGGGAGCATCACCGCAAACCACACGGGCGAAAATATGACACTGCGGTATTTGCACTACCCGGTGGTAGCTACGGACGCAAAGTTATCCACAGCAGAAGATTGCACGGACGATTATAAAAGTGTCCAAAAAAACCAAAAAAAATGCGAACTGGGTGCCGGTGCACACACAGACTATGGCACCATTACACTCCTGTTCAGTGACGGCGTGGCCGGACTGCAACTTCGCGACTCGGCTGGGGACTGGCGAGACGTGGACGTGGCGGCTGGCGATGTTCTGGTGAACACCGGCGACTTGATGTCGGTGTGGAGTAACGGGCTCTACCCCTCTACTTTGCATCGCGTTCAGCCCAGAGTGAGCCAGCCAGCACGTTTTTCACTGGCGTTTTTTGTCGATCCTGACAGCGCGACCCGGGTTAGCCCCCTGCCGTGTTGTGTGACAGAAGCGCGTCCAGCAACCACCACAGGGGTGGTTGCCGGAGAACACATTCAGAAGCGAATCGAAGCAAGCCAAAGAACGCCAAAAGATTCAAAAGATTCAAAAGATTAAAGAACGACCAACAACTAACGCAGCCGCTCTTTATGAAAATTTACGGCCGACCAGTCGGCATTTCTAGCAATGATCGGGGGATCAGAGACTAATGAGTATCACCAACCGTCAGCGGCAGCGCTGGCACCAACCTATTGTGTCTGCAGCACTAGCCGTGGCCGTAGTCGGTACCGGAACGGCCATAGCACAGGACGCCGAGCAGGAAATCGAAGAGATTGTTGTTACCGGCGACCTGCGTTCTCTGCCCGGGGAAAGCGTTGAATCCGTTTTTGGTTTCGACAAATCCCTCCTCGAAACGCCACGCTCGGCCTCAACGGTCTCCTGGGAACAGATCGAACGCTTCAACATCAAGGACATCGATGAACTGGTCGTTTTGGCACCGGGTACCTTTACCCAGTCCTTCTTCGGCGTCGCCGGCTCGCTGGACGTGCGCGGTACACCTGGTGAGACCTACTTCCGCGGTATCCGCCGACTGGATAACCCAGGTAACTTCCCCACCCCCATCGGTGCGGCCGACCGGGTAGATATTGTGCGCGGTCCGGCCTCGCCCATCACCGGTCCCTCCAAAATTGGTGGCTTTCTAAACTTCTCGCCCAAGTCGGGTCGTGCTGACAGTGGCCAGTATCTCGCCGAGATTGAGGGCTCCCTCAGCTACTCCACCGGCACCTGGGACCGTAATGTGCTCACCGCTGAGGTAGGCGGTCCTGGCAAAATCGCCGGCAAAGACTTTGGCTTCTGGTTGTACGCCGAAGTCGAAGACTCTGGCAGCTTTTATCAAAACACCACTACCGATAACTCGCTGGTTCAGGCCTCGTTCGATATGGATCTCAACGACCAGTGGCGCATTCAGTTTGGCGGTATGTACCACAACTTTGACGGCAACCAGATCGCTGGCTGGAACCGGGTGACCCAGGAGCTCATCGATGATGGCACCTACATTACCGGTTCACCCATTTCGGTTGATCAAAACGGCGACGGTTTTAACTCACATCAAGAGTTTGATATCACGGGTGATGGCAACTTCGATCTGGCACCGTTTTTCTTTGGGGTAAATCAGGACGCGAACAATCCCCAAACCACCGCAGAAGTCATTGCGGCCACAGGTCTTGATCCAAACACTCCTGATGGCGCAACTATTCTAAACGCCCTCGCCCTGCAAAACCCGGGCACTACTCAGCTGCGTCGCAGCCAGGTTCTGGTAGCCCCAGACGACGTGCTGCAAAACGAAGACTACATCTTCTATTTTGACATCGACTATACCAGTGGTGGTGGCTGGAACTTCAAAAACCAGATGTTCTACGAGCAGTACGACAATCTCAACGAGAACGCTTACGGTTTCTCGCAGTTTGCCGACAGCTCGGTGTTTGAAGACAAGTTTATCGTCGCAAAAACCTGGGACTCAGACGCTGTAAAAACTTCTATTCAGCTTTCACCTTCGATCCGCATCACCAACTTCCAACACGGTGATGACTTCATTAACGAGCACTTCAATCGCCGCGACTTAACCGGGCCGTCTACCGGCATCGACCGGCGCTTGCTGGCCACCCGCATCGGCACCGACTACTCAACCTTCGATGACGGCAACTACGTGAACTTCGCCATTGCCGGCCTGGTAGATCTCGACTTCGGTTTCGGCCTGAACGTCACCGGTGGTGTGCGTTGGGACACCATTGATATCGAGAGTTTCACGCCCGGAGATCTGCTGTTGTTTTCCGGTCCGGACGTTGACGTCGACCGCACAGTAGATGGCGTCTCCTGGACGGCCAGTGCCAGCTGGGATATCGGCGTCCTGGCTAGCGACGGTGCGTGGAGCCTGCGGCCGTATTTCACCGCATCAGAACAATCCACACTCATCGCCGGCCAAGGTGCTGAAATCAACACCGGTGACCTGGAGGACGACGCCGTGTTTGATACCTCAGAGCTCATCGAATTCGGCATCAAGGGCAGCTTCCTCGACGACAAGCTGTACTTTGCTATATCAATCTACGAACAAGAACGCACCGACCGTTCGGCGCAGTCGATTGTGACCAACCAAACCAACCGCACCGAGGGCGCTGAGATCGAAGTGCGCTGGGCTATCAACGACAAGCTGATTCTCACCGCGGGCTGGTCTGATATCGAAGTGGTTAATCTGACAACCCTCGACGGCGGTGGCCGCTTCAGCTTTGTGGGTACCGATGATTTCCCCAACGTTGATCCAGCCACTTTCGCTGGCGGCACACTGGGCGGCATCATTTTTGCCAACGGCGCAGAAGGCGCCCGTCGCACAGGTATTCCTGAGAATATCTTCACGCTCACAGGCACCTACCAGATCACGCCGGAGATTGCAGGTAACGTAAGCATCATTGACGTTGACGCAGTAAGCTCTGGCCTGTCAGGTTCCGTGCGGCTGCCCGCTTATACGCTGGTGAACTTCGGTTTGAACTATCAAAACGAGCGCTGGTTCTTCGGAGCGAACCTTAAGAACGTCACCAACGAGCGGTACTTCCGCTCCAACTTCCCGAACCTGTTTGGCAGCCAGATTGTGTTGCCAGAGCTGCCACGCCACTACACGGCAACGCTGCAGTACAAGTTCTGATCGGGTGACACGCGAAGCCTTCCTCAAACTCTTGCAGACAAGATGGTGGGCTTCGCGGCGCTATAGTGTCCTCGCGGTCACGCTAGGCACTGTTCTGTGGGGTGGGCTCGGCGCCTGCTCTGCAGAGCCTTCTGCCGCCAGTTATGCTGGCGTAAGCACTTCTCCTTTTACTTCCCCTCTGCCTGTCAAAGTTGTGGTGATCTCCATGTTTGAACAGGGCGCGGTCACTGGCGATGAGCCCGGCGAGTTCCAGTATTGGGTGGAACGCACCCCCTTGCCTACTAAACACGAATTCCCCGCCGGGTTGTTTCCGCTGTACAGCAACGCACAAGGCGTGCTCGGCATCTGCGTGGGCGGCGGCATCGCTAACGCCACCGCGTCCATCATGGCTCTGGGTTTTGATCCCCGGTTTGACTTAACCAATGCCTACTTTCTGGTGGCGGGAATCGCCGGCGGTGATCCGCACGACACGTCCCTGGGCAGTGCTGTCTGGGCGAACCACGTGGTCGATGGCGACCTGATCTATCAGATCGATGCCCGGGAGATACCCGCCGAGTGGCCCTACGGCATCATTCCCCTGGGCGGCACCGAACCGGCAGACGAGCCCCAGGACATATCCACCGGCTGGTCGCTCAACACCATTCACTTCAAGCTAAACACACAGCTCACTGACTGGGCCTACAGCCTGACGCGCAACATCAAGTTAACCGATACGCCAGAAATGGCGGCGTTTCGCGCCCGTTACGTTACGAACCCGGTTGCCCAACAACCACCGGCAGTGATGCGCGGCGACACGCTCTCGGCAAGCACCTACTGGCATGGCGCCAAACTCAACGACTGGGCGAATGACTGGCTTAAGCTCTACGCTGGCGCTGATGCCAATTTTGTCACGTCCAACATGGAAGACAGTGGCACCCTGACCGCACTCGGCCGCCTGGGTGCGCTGGGCAAAATTCAACCGGAGCGCACCCTGGTGTTGCGCACCGTCAGCAACTACACCACACCACCCCCAGATCTGCCTGCGAGCGCCAGCGCCACACTCGAATACCCCAACAAAGGTGAACCCGCCCTGTTTGCCGCCTTCGAAGCAGGTTCTGTCGTTGTGGACGAACTCGTCACTCACTGGACGACGTTCGAAACCCAGCTACCGGAACCTAATGACGACTACGAATAGCCACAACTCAATGGAATACGTTAATTTGTCGCAGCACTCAGTGCATGCCCCAACAAAGAGGAGACCACCGCTCTTGAGCGCACGACCAACCATAACGTTAGCCAGCGTACTCATCACTTCCCTGCTCGGTATCTGTCTCACACCTGTACAGGCCGCCACCCCCGATCACTGGTTCGAGACCCTCAAGGACAACGCCACCGACCGGGAGCTGCATCGCTTTCTCTATAACATGCCCAAGGGTGGTGATCTGCACAATCACCTGGCGGGCGCGATTCATCCAGAGTGGTTTCATGAGCTGGCACTGGCCGCGGAAGCTGACGGCTACATTTATTATGTAAAAACACAGATCAATAACTGCCGCTTCAGCGCCAATGAATTCGGCCGCAACGCCTATCTGCTAATGTTTCGCACCGTGCAGGAGAGCATGCTGGATGCGATGTCGGACTGCGAGCGCGGTGAGTACACACCCCTCAAGGATCTCAACCCAGAACAGCTCACGCACTGGAAAAACAGCCAGCGACTCGACCAGCCCCATGAGGGCCGAGCAGAGTTTTTTGAGACCCACTGGCCACGCATTGGCGCTATGCTGGCCAACCCGCATCTGCTGGCAGAGTCGATCTACTACAACATGCGCTCCTTCGGCAAGGAAGGCTTGCTTTATCTAGAGGGTCAGGTGCACGTTCACGGGCACATCAAGCCAGATGGCAGCGCGTATGAGGCGCAGGAAGTTGTCGAGGTCATTCGCAACCGCCTCAAGCAACCTGACGCTCAGGCCACTGGCGTGACCGTGCGCTTTCAGCTGTCGATCGAGCGGTTCTTGCCGAACGCCGAGGACCATCTGCGACGTACCTATGAGCTCGTCGCGCAACAGCCCGACTTCGTCGCCGTAAACATGGTAGGCCGGGAAGACAACGACAAGGGCTACCCCCTGCGGTTTCTGGCTACGCTGCGCGAGCTGCGCCGCGTTCACTCCGGCGTGCGCCTGTCGATCCACGCGGGCGAGGTAGATGAGCCCAATCAACATGTGCGCGACACGCTGCTGCTGGGTGCTGACCGAATCGGTCATGGGGTAAACCTGATCACTGATCCTGACACCATGTTATTGATGCGCCACGGTCCATACATGGTAGAGATCAACCTCATCTCCAACCTTTTGCTCGAATACGTCAGCGACTACAAGGACCATCCGTTCCCGGAATACCTGCGCACCGGCATACCGGTTGCGCTGTCCACGGACGACCGGGGCATGTGGGACTCAACGCTCACCGACGAGTTTTTTGTCGCCGTGAAGGAGTTTGACTTAAGCTGGAGCGAGGTTCGCGAGCTGGCGAACAACTCTATCGCCTACAGTTTCGTGGAACAGGCCGAAAAACAGGAATTGCTGGGCAAGCTCAACAAACGCCTTGATGCATTCGAGAGACAGTTTCGACCACCGCTTACCAGCCGCCAGGGATTCAACAAGCTAAAGAAACAGCCTGAGTACCGGGGCTTTTTGTGCCGTCAGTACCAGCTGTGCGCCGAATAACAGTCAGCAACAGGCTATAACTATGCACGTCTCCTCAATGTTAGCGCTATACCGCGCACTGGCTACCGCCGGTGTCTTAGGTCTTGTCGTCCTCCTTAACGGTTGCGTAAGCCAAGCCCTCGACACTGCAACCCAAGCGGTCGCGAGCACCGCATCGAACCCAGGTTCGTTCCGTGACTGCCAACCCGGTCAACCCTGCACCACTCCGTTTGACGTGAAGGTCGTGATCGTCACCATGTTTGAGATTGGCGAGGATGAAGGCGATACGGCCGGTGAATTTCAACTGTGGAAACAACGGCAAGAGCTCACCGAGCGCGTCGCCTTTCCACACGGTCATCACGACTTATTCCTGAACCCGGATTCTGGCGTGCTGGCCATAGTGACCGGCGTTGGCACCATGAACTCTGCGGCGACCATGATGGCGCTGGGACTGGATCAACGCTTTGATCTTAGCCATGCCTACTGGCTGGTGGCGGGCATCGCTGGTATCGACCCGGAAGATGCCTCTATCGGTTCGGCAGCATGGTCGACCTGGCTGGTTGACGGCGATCTGGGCCACGAGATCGACCCCCGTGAGATTCCCGACAACTGGGACTACGGATTCTTTGCCCGCCGCACGCAGTTTCCTTTTGACCCTAATCGTCCAGAGTCACGCGGGGAAGTCTTCAAAACCAACGGTGACCTGCGCGACTGGGCGTTTGAACTTACAAAGGACGTCGATCTTGGCGACTCACCGTCGCTTAAAGAGTCGCGCTCGCATTACATCAACCACCCCAACGCTCAGCGTCCACCGTTTGTGCTCAAAGGCGGTCACATCGCGGCCATGACTTTCTGGCATGGTCAACTTATGAACGACTGGGCCAACAAGTGGGTAAACTACTGGTCTGGCGGCGAAACTGACTTTGTTACTTCAGCCATGGAAGAAACGGGTTCGTTTCGCGCGATTGCGTATTTACACAAACTCAAGCGCGTTGATAAAAATCGCTTTATGGTGTTACGCAGCGGCAGCAACTACACGATGCCCCCTCCAGGAGTTAGTGCGGCAGAGAATTTACTGCGCGAAAACGAGGGCTATCAAGGATTGTCGGTGGCGGTCGAATCGCTCTACCGGGTGGGCGTCAAGGTAGTGGATGAACTTTTAAGCGACTGGCCCAAGTACAAAAACTCCATCCCTGACGCATCGAGCGCGCCAGGCGCAGATTGAACGAGCACTTCTCTATGACAACCGCCTTCACCGACGCATTACCCAAAGCAGAACTGCACCTGCACATCGAAGGCAGCATTACGCCCGAACGGCTAATGAAACTGGCGGACGCCAACAAGGTCAACCTACCCTATGCCAGTGAGGCTGACTTGCTCGCGGCCTATGACTTCAGCGACCTGCAGAGTTTCCTTGATCTGTATTACCTGGGCGCCAGTGTGTTGCAGACCGAACAAGACTTTTATGCCATGACCCGGGATTACCTCGAAGTTTGTCGCGAGCAAAACATTCTGCATGCCGAGATTGGCTTCGACCCCCAGGCACACACCGAACGGGGCATTGCACTTGAAGTGGTGATGTCGGGCATTACCCAGGCCATGCGCGACGCCCGCAGCGAGTGGGGTCAAAGCTCGCTTTTGTTATTGAATCTACTGCGCCATCTGCCGGTTGAATCCGCCCTTGCAACCCTCAATGAAGCCGAGCGCTATGGCGATGCTATCGCAGCGGTTGGCCTCGACAGCTCTGAGCTGCCATTCCCACCAGAGATGTTCACAGCCGCCTTTGAGCGCGCTCGCGCACTGGGTTGGCGCTGTGTTGCTCACGCGGGGGAAGAAGGACCACCCGCTTACGTGTGGAGTGCACTTAACGAGCTACAGGTTGATCGCATTGATCACGGCGTACGCTCAGACGAAGACCCTAAACTCATGGAGCATTTACGTACCCACCAGGTACCGCTCACCGTCTGTCCGCTGTCTAACGTGCGCCTGCGGGTAATAGACACTATGCAGGACCACAATATCCTGCAAATGCTGGACGCCGGCGTCATGGTCACTGCAAACTCAGACGATCCCAGTTACTTTGGCGGCTTTCTCAACGAGAACTTCGCAGCACTGAGCGCCGAACTCGACATGACCCGCGACCAGGCCATTGCGCTCGCCCGCAACAGTTTCCGGGCGAGCTTTCTGGACCCCGCACAAAAGCAGGCCTTCGAAGCTCGCCTGGATGACTACGTTAAGCAACAGGCTCCGGAATGATGCGCCGTGGCTGATCGCGCAAAGGCTATACCGTCCATAGACAGCGCATGGATTTTGCCTTTCGCGCCAGAGCGGGTGTATGCGGCCTGGGTGTCATCAGACACCGTGATACCGCCCGCAACAAAAATGGACGTCCAACCCCGTGTGGGCGGCCACTATCGGCTCACCGCGCAGAACGACACATTGACCATGCACAACGAAGGTCGATTCATCGAAGTCACCCCTAATGCACATCTGCGCTACACCTGGCAGTGGTCGGGCCCAGAAGAAGTTGATGAAGAAGTTACTGAGATTGAGGTGACCTTCTCTGCCCACGAGAACGGCACCCAGGTGCGCTTGCAGCATCGAGGTTTTCTGAGCGCCGAGTCGCGAACCAATCATGACAATGGCTGGAACAGTTACATAAAAGGTCTGAGAGCGTTTATCAAAGCGCAATCGGACTGAGCGACCCAACAGTGCACATCACTCCGCCAGAGCTCGATCTCGCAACGTTGCAAGCCCGCACGTCCAACAGCGCCCTCGAGCCGGACTTCCTGGGCTATACCGTCGAATCCTGGTTAGCTGCCAAAGAACGCCATGGCCCCGTTATGCAGGCCGACATCAACGGCAAACGTCAGGTCATACTGTGCAGTCACGACGCCAACATCGACGCTTGGAAAACACCAACGCACTGGCATTATGGCTCCCCCACCAGCAGCGGCGACTTTTTTAAAGATCAGATGGGTGCTGTACACATCACGCAGCTTGATGGTGCACCCCACCGACGGAGTCGCAAGCTATTGCTGCCTGCCTTCGGTATAGGGGCGCTCGCACCTCATCTGCCAGAATTTTACGCGGAGCTTGAAGGCGGCCTGGCAACGCGCAATAACACAGCATTCAACCTGCACGAAGAACTGTGCTTTCTGTACGCGAGCGGGCTCAGCAAAACCCAGGTGCAATGCTCGATAGACGAACTTACCGTGCGCATGCTGACGCGTTTCGAGGAAGAATTTATCAGTGGTCTGCGCCTATCACGCGACGATCAACTCGCCTGGCATAAGCGTCCTGCCTATCTCACTCTGCGGCGTGAGGCCTTCGCGTTGTTCGATAATATCGTCCAGGAGCGCTTGGGGGGCGTCACCCACAACGACTCCTTGCAGCGCCTGATCACACCCACTAAAGAGACCGGTTTGGAGCCATTGAGCGCAGACGAACTGCGCAACGCTGTTTATCTATTGTTGGTCGCAGGTGTCGGCAACATCGCCATCCTGGCTTGCGCCATGCTGTGGCAGCTAAAGCACCTGCCTGCGTGGCAACAGCGACTCAAAACTGAACTTGCTGACTTCACCCCCGAGAGCATGTCGAGTGGCGTCAAGAACTATCCGTTACTGCAGGCGTTTATCCAGGAAACAGAGCGCTGCTATTTGCCAGCTCCTGTTACGCCCAAGATAACGACCATGGACACCAACCTGCTGGGCTATGACATTCCAAAAAACACCCATGTGTTACAGCTCATAGGATTACCTCACTTCGACAACAAACGGTTCGATAACGCACTAACGTTTGACCCTGATCGCTGGCTAAGTGCTGGACGAGAAAGAGCCAATGCCTACGGGGGCGGCTCGCATCTGTGTCTGGGTATGGGCGTGTCACGAGTGTTACTGCCGCTAACGCTGGCCGTCTTCGTACAAAACCACAGCTTCGACGTCACCACCGCACCAGAGAACGTTGTTTTGCAGCCGGGCACCGACTGCTCGCCCACAACAACCTACTTCCCGATCTCGCTAACAAAATGAGCGACGCAAGGATTCAGCGCGGCGATCTGGATGCCTTCTTTGGGTTGTTCCTGAACAATCTCATCAACATTTTGCTGGTAACCAACCTCTGTTTGTTCGTGTTGGATTTTGGCACCGACCTGGTGTTCCAACGAGTATTGCCAGGGCTGGCACTTGGCATGCTAATCGGCAATCTGTGGTTCTTTCTTGAAGCTTGCAAACTCACCAGAGCCAGTCCGGTCACGCGCGTGTGTGCACTGCCCTACGGCGTCAACCTGCTGCCCATCTTTCTGTTCACTTTTTACGTGATGGTACCCGCCAAGCAATTCGCACTGGCACAGGGCATGGACACTGCCGCCGCGAACGAGATGGCATGGCTGGCTGGCATTATTGGTTGTGTGCTGAGCGGCATTGTTGAACTGCTGAGTGCCGTGGTCGCACCCTGGATACGCAAAAATTTGCCACCGGCGGCGACCCTGACCGCTCTGGCTGCGATTGGCCTGCTGTTTATCGGTGCAGACTATTTCACGCGCAGCTACCACTACCCACTGGTCGGTATTCCCGTGTTGTTTCTCATGATTTATTTGTACTCTGGCAAGGTTCAGCTACGCTTTGGGCTACCCGCAGGGCTCATCATTTTGCTGCTGGGTGTGGCGCTGGCCTGGGGTTCCTATTGGCTTGGTCTGGACGGGCCAGTCAGTGTAATGAGCGTGGTGGCCTTCGAACCTGGTCTGTACTTGCCGCAGTTTTCGCTTACCGACCTGTCCCTGCTCAATCAGGTATGGTCTCGACTCGACGTACTAATCCCAATCGCCCTGTTTAGCACGCTCGGTTCGCTGGTGGTGGTAGAAGCGGCGCGAGCAAGCGGCGATAATTTTTCAATGCGTGGCGCGCTCAGCGTCAACGGTGTGGGCTCTATCGCTGCTGGCGTGTTTGGCTCCCCTTACCCAACAACACTCTACGTTGGCCACGTTGCCTGGAAGGCGGTCGGAGCAGGTCCCGCCTACTCGATAATGTCGGGCACCGCCATTGCGCTGCTGTGCTTCACCGGCAGCTTTGCTCTGGTGGCCCAGGTCATACCCATTGAGGCCGGCATGGCCATTCTGGTGTGGGTGGGCGTGTCGGTGTGCGGCCAGGCGATCAGCGATGTTGATAAGCGCTACGCCCCGGCTGTCGCGCTGGGTCTTATGCCCGGTGTTGCCGCGTTCTCGGCCACTTTAATGTTGCGCACCCTAAACGGCGCAGGCATGGGTACCGAAGCCACCCCGCTGACTGCGGAGTTTATGCACGAGCTTACGAGCAGCAACATTTTCACCACGGGTATCTTCGCGCTTGAAAAAGGCTGGATGATGACATCGCTGTTGGTCACCGCCTTCGCTGTGGCCAGCATTGATCGCGACTACAAAACCGTCATGGCATGGCTTACGGGCGCAGTCCTGCTTTCATTGGTTGGAATCAGCCACAAGTTTGAAGTGCTGGGCAACGACGTGGTAAGTCGGCTTGGTCCCGCATGGGACTGGCTGTTTGGCTATGCCCTTACCATCGCGGCAATCGCGCTGGTGCACTTTGTTCTGCGCGACAAGTCGGATGGCCAAGACATCCTCAAGCGCTAAGCGATCTTTCTAGCGACCAAAGTGCGCCAGGGTAGTTTCACAGCACGCGCGCACGCCGGCCGGGTCAACACCGGTGCAAATCTTTATCGTTGGCCGGTCGTGCCACGCTTTTATGTCGTAGTAAGGCTCGGGGTCGGCGTGGATAGTCTGGCCCAGCGCAATGCCTTCGGTGACCACCCGTACCACAGCGGTTTGGGTTACGAACAACTCGGGCTGTAACAGATAGGCCACCGCACTCGCATCGTGCACGGGGCACTCATACAAACCGCTTTTACTGTGATAAAAATTCAGATAGAACTGGTTGCTGTCGTGAATGAGTTGTCCAGCATCCCCCGCGCTGTCACAAAGACCACGGAAAAAGGCCTGGTCAACAATGGTCTCGCTGGTGACATCCAGCCCAACCACTACTGTGTCGGCCCCACAGCCCATCACGATGTCGGCGGCTAACGGGTCACCGCCAATGTTTGCTTCGGAGACAGGAGAAACATTGCCTCGATGGCCGTTATACCCAAACACACCACCCATAATGACGATGCCTTTTAGCAGTCTGGGCAACTCAGGCTCCAAGGCCAGAGCCTCGGCCACATTGGTCATGCGCCCAACCGCCACCAGAGTGACCTCACCAGGATGTTGTTTTGCGAGCGCAACGATAGCCTGTGCACCCGGCATCGACTCAGCCTTGAGGGTGGGCTCAACCAGTTCAATGTCACCCAGACCGTTTTTGCCGTGCACAAAATCGGGTACACCCTCACCCAGCCGTTCGGCCAATGACTCTGCCGCCCCCGCATAAACAGGCGCTGCAAAACCGAAGCGTTCTTTCATGTACAGGGCGTTGCGGGTGGTGACCTCGACACTCGCATTACCAAAGCCCGTGACCACGCCAATCAAGTCCACATCAGGGCTCGCCTCAAGCATAAGCAGGGCAACGGCGTCGTCGATACCGACATCGGTATCAAAAATTACTTTCATCAAGAGAGTTTGCTGTGCGCGACAGTCCGTTTCAGAGTCATGCCGCTTTGTATCACCGCACCAGTCGCCTGACCAGTAAAAAGTAGGGCCGGACAAATTTAGCGGGGTATCAGCCGATATCAGCGCGTTCTGCGTTCAAAGCGAAGGCCGAAGGTAAACTCTGTCACGTCCATGTCGTCCAGCATCGCCAGCCCTCGATAGTCGACAAACGCAGAACTGCCATTGACGAACTGGGCGTGCAGGCCGGCGGACCATGCGAGGTAGTTTGGATCGGCGCCGCCCGTATCGATACCAATCGGGTTAGTCGGGCTGAGCGGATCCTCGGCGAACCGATCATTGGCAACGTTCACACTCTCGAACTCGTTGTCGTTTTCAAACTCGTGAACAAAGTCGAAGCGCACATAGGGGACCAACACACCAAATCGGGGCGTGCTGGTATAGGAGAGGTTCAGCCCCCCAGCACCTTCTTCTTCGTAACTATCCACATCGGTGCGAGCAACATTGAAACCTGAGTGAATACCGTACGCCCATCTGTCCGTTGCAAAATCCAGCCCCACACCCAGCCCACCGGCGAACTGGTTGCTGTCCGTATCGCCTTCGGCAGAGCGATTAACGTCGCCACCCGCGTCGGCGTAGACAATGTCACGCCGGGTTTCGATGCGGTTGCGGCCGTAGGTCACCAACCCATCAGTATAGAAGTGGTTACCTCTAAAGTAGTTGCCGATCAGATATATAGATCCGCCCCGCATGTCCACCCCGCCGCCCGAATCGAAGTTACCATCGACGTCGTTGTAACCTAACCCAACACCAAGCAAAGAATGCACCCTGGTGCGCCAGTCTGCCTCACAGTTAATACCTGATTTTATGGTGGTGAATTGTCTGCACATCAACTAATGCGCACACACCACGCTAATCGGGTCAATCGGGGGTTGAAGACTCGTACCGCAGGTGCTTCACCGATTCACCCGAGCTTGCCAGCTCGATGACCGAGTCGATGCCAATATCAAGATGCATCTGCACAAAGTCGGCGCTCACTCGCGCGTCCGATTCGGCAGTTTTGATGCCCTCAGGTTGCATGGGCAGGTCAGACACCAGCAGCAACGCCCCATGCGGTATCTTGTTCACAAAGCCCACAGTGAAGATGGTGGCCGTCTCCATGTCGATCGCGCTGGCTCGCGCCTTCTGCAGATACTCACGGAATTCCCCGTCGTGTTCCCATACCCGCCGATTCGTGGAGTACACGGTGCCGGTCCAGTAGTCTTGCTGGTACCTCTTGATGCTGTGGGAGACGGCCGTTTGCAGCCGAAACGAAGGCAGCGCCGGAATCTCTTTAGGCAGATAGTCACTGCTGGTGCCTTCACCACGAATGGCCGCAATGGGCAGAATCAAGTCGCCCACAGCAATCTTGCTTTTCAGGCCACCGCACTTGCCCAGAAACAGTGCGGCCTTGGGCGCCACCGCAGACAGCAAATCCATCACCGTGGCCGCCTGGGGACTACCCATGCCGAAGTTGATCATGGTGATGTTGTCGCAGGTCGCGGTCTGCATGGGCGCATCTTCACCCTGCACAGGCACAGCAAAGCGATCGGAAAAGCGCCGGACGTAGTCGCGAAAGTTGGTTAGGAGGATGTACTCGCCGAATTCGTCGAGCGCAGTACCGGTATAGCGGGGCAACCAGTCTCTTACTATCTCAGATTTTTCTTTCATCCGTCTTTTTATCACCGAATGGAAACCCAATAAAGCAACATTATGAAAGCGCTTGTAACCGGCAGCAGAGAGTTCAGCGGCAGTGAGATTGCACAGACCGTGGGCAGTGAGGGGTATCACATGACGACTTAAGAACTGGTCGTAAATGACTGTTATATAGGGATATAGAGATCTGGTAGGCACACCCGGATTCGAACCGGGGACCTCTACCATGTCAAGGTAGCGCTCTAACCAACTGAGCTATGCGCCTGCAAGCAGGAGCGCGAGACTTTACCACCGTGCCGTCCAGTGCCCAAGTGTTTCTGCGTGCCAAACCCCACCGACAAACCGTTACAATGGCTCTATGCCAAATCCCGACTCAATCACCAATTTGCTCAAGGCCAACGACGCCGGCGTCTCCGCGGTGAAAGCCAACAAGGCACTGATTGCCATGGGCATTCTTGAAGAAAAAGAACGGCCAAGCTCCAAGTACCCCGACAAGATTAAAAAGTACAAGGCGCTGACCGAGGAAGGCCTAAAGTACGGCGAGAATCGCGAGAACATGACGGGTGATGAGACTACGCCCTACTATTTCAAGGACACCTTTGGTGAACTACTGGCAAGGCTAAAGGCACACCTGGAGGCGTCTTAATCTCAGTCTTAGCCTGAGCCAGGCGCAGGCAACACCGTGGTCGGCATCGATTCTGGTTCAAGCCCAAGTGCCACCAGCACTTTCGACAAGCCAAAAAACAGCCCCACACCCAGAGCTAGCTCCGCAAGTTCACCGTCGTCAAAGTGCAGAAGCAACGCATCCATAGTTGCTGCATCGAGCGCGTCAGGGTCACCAATAAGCACATCGGTTAACGCAAGCGCTGCGGCCTCCCTGGCTGAAACCTTGTCCGCGTAACCGTCGCGCACCAGATCAACACGCTCCTCCGTTAGCCCTGCCACACGGGCAGAGTCAAAGCGTACGTTGCGTCAGTACCCACAGTCGGTCACTCGCGCATTGCGCAGGCGCGTCATTTCTCGTAAGTCGGCGGGCAGCGTGCCCTGTTGCCAAAGCTCGGCGTAGAGCGTGCCAAAACGCGCCAGCATCTCGGGTGCATGGCTCAGCACCGAAGCAAAGTTCGGTTCTTGCCCGGCAATGGCAGATGTCAGCCTGGGTGTGGTTGCCACAATAGCTACCTCGTTTAGCTCTGGGTTGCGCTGCGACGCTCGCGCAGTGGCGCGAGTACCCGCTGCATGCGTGCGTTGCTATCAAACAGGGCAACCGCTGTGAGCAGGGTTACCGCACCGGGCTCACCGAGCGCATCGGCCACTGCGCTGACCTGCGCCGCGGTTACGCCATGCGCATCCATGGCCATCTGTTCGGCCAAGGTCAACGCCGCAATCTCAGTCGTGGACAGCGCGGCAAAATTCCCTGCGCTTACGAGTGCTGCTTCGTCTGCACTGAGCTGCTGAGAGGCTTCGGCTGGCAGATCATGGAGCGCATCGATGCGCGTCCGGCAGATCGCGAGTAGCCGCTCGGGCAGCAGCTGTTGATCGCTAAACGCTGCCTGAAAATGGTCAAAGCGGGCCGCCAGTTGTGGTCGCGCTTGCAGGAGATCGAGCAGATTCTTCCGCACCCCCGAAGGGTAGGCGTCAGATTGATGGGTGTCAGATTGGTTTGTCACAGTCGCTATCCCCCGTACACTGAGTGTACCAACTTAACCTCAGTCAACTTAACCTCACTCAACTTAAGCCTAAGGCCCCGCACTCTATAATGACCCAGACTTCAAAGGATAAAAACGAGCTAGCGCCAGAGACGTTGGCGGCACAGGCATCCAAGCCCGACCCCGCCACCGGCGCGGTGATACCCCCGGTGCACTTCTCCACAACCTTCGCTCGGGATGAAAATTACGCGCCAGTCAACCCAAAGCACGTCTACATTCGAGATCAAAACCCAACGTTCGAAGCACCAGAACGACTCCTCCAAACCCTCGAGGGGGGCAGCGATGCACTGCTGTTCTCCTCGGGCATGACCGCCGCCATGACCGTCGCCCAGGCACTCAAGCCAGGCGATCACATTGTGGTACCAGAAATTATGTATTGGGCTCTGCGCAACTGGCTGGATAAATTTTGCAGCACCTGGGGCTTGCGTTTGAGCAAAATCGATCTCGCTAATCCGGCAACCAACGCAAAGCACATCCATGCTGCGTTAGAACCGCGCGCTAAAGACAGCAGTTGCACCCAAGTGTTATGGCTCGAAACGCCCGCCAACCCGATGTGGGACGTTGTCGATCTGCGTGAAGCCTGCACCGTCGCGCACAGTCACGGCGCCATCGTGTGTGCCGACTCCACCGTGTCCAGCCCGGTTATTACCCGACCGATCGAACACGGCGTCGACATTGTGATGCACTCCGCCACCAAATATCTAAATGGTCACAGCGATGTCATTGCCGGGGTGCTCATTAGCAAACAACCCAGCGATCTTTGGCAGCGCATCAAACGAATCCGCTCTGAAAACGGTGCCATTCTCGGGGCCTTTGAAGCCTGGCTGCTACAGCGCGGCCTGCGCACCCTGTTCTTGCGCGTGCAGCGCGCAAGCGAAAGCGCACTGAGGATCGCGCAATACCTCGAGACACATCCGCAGATCGAAGAAGTGCTCTACCCCGGGCTCGTCAGTCATCCAGGCCACAGCATAGCCGCGCGCCAGATGGAAAATGGTTTTGGCGGCATGCTGTCTGTGCGCGTCAAGGGTGGTGCCGAAGCCGCACTGACTGCCATTGGCCGAATGCAGGTGTTTGTGCGCGCGACGTCTCTGGGCGGCGTGGAAAGTCTGGTTGAACATCGACCTTCGATTGAGGGCCCTACCAGTCCGCTACCCCCGGAGCTGATCCGCATCTCCATTGGCATCGAAGATCCAGCCGATCTCATCGCAGATCTCGACCAGGCGCTGTCGCCCTAATCAACCAGCTTTGGGGGCACTGCCATACTTGGCTCGATGCAGCTTGTCGGCCTGCTTAACCCACTCATCACGCTCAATGCGGCCTTTGAACTTCAGACGATCATCGACCCAGTCGATATCTTGGGCTGTAAACAGAGCCACCTGACGATACTGGTAGATACCGAGTGAGTTGAGTGTCTTCTGCAATACCTTGCCCACGCCTTTGATCTTCTGAAGATCGTCGGCCTGTTTCGGGGCACTGGTAAGGAATCTGGACCCGCCTGCCGCCGGTTTCGCGGTAGTTTGCGTGCTGCCGTCACTACCGGCGGGTCTCGGCGTTGCTTTAGGCGGCGTTTTAGACGGGGTATTAGGCGGCATTTTAGGTGCTGCCTGTCTTGGTGACTGCGTTACCGACTCAGTCTTTGGCGCTGCTGTTTTTGCGGATGCCGGGGTTTCACTACGTGCCCGGGATTTTTCTTCGGCCGCTCGCAACTGGGCTTCGAGGCGCTGCACGCGCTCGTTTGTGCGTTGGGCATCTGCTTCGGCTTTACGCCGGGCAGATTCTTCGACGCGCAGTCGGTTTTTCCATTGCTGCTCGTCGGTTGCCGCCACCTTACCCGCGCTATTCGCGCCACTGGCAGCCGCTGCACCTGCAGCTACGGCCGCCCCACCGAGTAAGCCCGCCGCCGCGGCGGATCGACCCCCGCCACCGCCGCTACCCGCCGTGGCCTTGAGCGCGGCCGCCTGTTTTTGATTTTCTTGCTGAGCCTGGGTTAATTGCCGCTGCAAACGCTCAACCTGCTCCTGACGCCGGTACAGGTCTGCCTGGGCTTGCTGGCGTCCTGACTCGGCAATCCGCACCCGGGAGCGCCACTCTTTTTCAGTATTGTTCAGCTTACTCTGTGCCTGTGCAGTGGCATCGCCACTCGCCCGGGTGGCAGTGGCTGCGGCGGCACGAGCCGTCGCGAGCTCGGTGCGCATGCCATCGAGTTCGCCACTCAACAAACCCAGGGACTTCTGCGAACTGGCGAGCTCTTCGGCATGACGACTGCTTGCTTGCAGTTCAGCCTGCAACTGCTTAATCGTTGTATCCCTGGTGCGCAAATCCTGATTCAACGAAGAGATGCTCTCATCCTGAGACGTTACTCGTGATGCCACTGGTGACAATGCACTCACCTGCTCTGCTAAAGATTCCCGCTCCGCGTTTTGGCTTTGCAGCGTCTCGCGTAGCTCCGAAAGCGCTCGCTCCCGTTCTTCGGCTGCATGATTCAGCTCAGCGCTGGATTTTTCCGCGCTCTGCAGCTGCTGCTTCTGGGCGCTGATCTCTGCGTTAAACTTGTCGACCTCCTGGGCATTGCTCGCGGTCACATCGGCGAGCTGCTTACGCAATGATTTCACTTCGTTGTCTCGCTCTTGCAAGCTGTTCGCACCGGCGGCCAGGTCTGTCGCTAACTGCGCTCGTTCGCTATCGGCAGCACTCAACCGGTTTTCGAGCGAAGGAACTTTTTGCTTCCACGTATCGAGGTCCATGGTAAGCGCCATCACCTGATCGTCACGCTCGGCGAGCGTTGTTTCCAAACCGGGCACTTTCGCCTGCCAGAGATCACGATCGGCACCCAACGAGACGAGCCTGCCGTCGCGTTCTTCGATCTGCCCTTCCAACGCACCTACGCGCTCATTGCGAACATCAATCTCGTTCGACAACTCAAGCTCACGTTTTACCGCGCCGAAGCGGCGCAGCAACCAGCCGACAATCAGCCCGATTAACGCTGCCAGCAACAAACAGACCAGCATCTTCCACAGTAGGTAACTCATGAGTCGCTCCTCAGCACCCTAAATTCGATCCGTCGGTTTCTCTGCCGGCCATCGACGGTGTTGTTATCTGCAATGGGTTTGGTCGAGCCAAAACCCTGGGCAGTTACTCGATCACTATCTACGCCGTTGGCGATGAGGTAGTTGCGCACGGCGCGCGCCCGCTCAAGGCTCAGAGAGTTGTTAAATTCTGCTGCACCGCGGGAATCTGTATGTCCACCAATGTCCACGGCAACATCACAATCACGAGCCACGCCCGCCAGCTTGTCGAGCAACGGTAAACTACTGCCCCGAATCGCGGCTTTGCTGGTAGTGAAAAGAATAGAGTCTGCTGCAAGCAGTTCATCAAAGGCAGCCTGACAGCCATCCGCAGTGGCGGGCGGCGAATCCAGAATCCAGCTTAGATTGCGTTCAGCAAAAGCCGGGGCGAGCGCAAATTCATCCAACTGCGCCTGCAATGCCGACCGCTCGGCAAAGCTGCCTAGCCTCGCATCAATTCGAATTCCGTCGACATCAACTTCAAGACTGGCTCTCTCGGCCTGGGCGAGCGCCGGCAGCAACTCTTGCACGGGCGCACCAAGGTCGAGCGGCTGGGTAGCGTTAGGCGTCAGGTCATTGCTGATCTGCCAATCTGGCAGGGCCGCATTCAGCAATCCGGCAAGCTCGGCATTTCGGTTTGCGCTTGTGTCTGTCTCTGGCTCTTCGCCACTAACGGCAGACTTCGCAGTGATTATTTGGCCACCGACCTCAGCCTGCTGGGTGCTGCCATCGAGCACAATCCGCAGCGTTTCGCTGACCGGTGCAGGCACCACTTCAATCTCGGGTTGCGTCCGGACCACCGGTGTCGGGTCGGGTCCGGGGGGAGGTACGAGGGTTTCGACGGTGATTTGATTGTCGACGGCCACCACGCCATAGGCACTCAGAGCCGCCTGACCGGCCGCGGTGCGGGCGCTATCGCTGGGCGCTGTCCCGGTGAGGGTCAGGTGCTGACCATCAGCGGTGACCCGGGCAAAGCCGAAGTCACCCGCCGCCAACTCCGCCCGCGCGTTGGCTGCGACTTCGCTTTGAATTTCTGGCCGATGACCGAGGCAAATGTACGCCACCACCCCGAGCGCCAACAGGCCAAAAAATATCGTGAGCGCTCGGCTCATGGGCTCCTCCTGGGCTCCTTCTAAGCTCTTTTATGCTCCTGCGTGATTCCGTTCGGACACCACGCTTAGCAAAGACGATACCAGCCAACCAGCGGCCCTGGCCAAAGTCGCCTGTCAAACTTTGTAAAGTTTACAGCCACTAAATTGACCGTATCGTTGGAAATTGCGCAACAAAGTGGCGCATAACGCGCTCTGCACGGA
>CAZSYU010000055.1:0-25553 GCA_964611345.1 uncultured Pseudomonadales bacterium | reverse complement strand
GGTTGAAAGCTAGGTTGAAAGCTCGCTTAAAACTCTGCCGCTAGAGCGACACCGGCAGCGACCAGGCGATGTGTGCCTCAAACATGGCGAGCGATCGTGGGCGGGTGTCCGCCTCAGTTTCTGCGTCAATCTCTGCATTATGGGAGAAGCGCAGGTTGGGGAATTCGTTAAACAAGGCCGTGCTCGCTCGAACAATGGCGTCGCGATTGAGTGCGTACAGAGAGCGCGGTCGATCCTCTGGTTCGGCGGGGTGCTTCGACGGTAGCCCAGTACCAAGACAAAGTCCGGTAGCTAGCCCGTCAGCACGAAACTGCCCGCGCGCTTCGCGGTGGCAGATGTCGGCACGATCGACTACAAATTGTTCCGGGTTGTTGAACACCCGCGGATCCCGGTTCGCCGCGAGAGCACTCAGGCGCAGCAGTGCGCCTTCGGGCAATAGCCGCCCGAAGCGTTCTACTTCGTGGCGCGCATAGCAGTGCACGGTGCCTGTGGGTGGTGCATGGCGTAGTGTTTCGAGGGTGGCGATTTTGATCCCTTGGGGTGTGTTACGTGCCGTTGCGAGGTGCTCGCTGTTGGTCAGCAGCGCCTGACAAAGGTTGGCAACACCACCGAATAGGGTCTGGGCGTCAAAGCCGAGCAAGGTTGCGAGCAGATCTGCTGGATTGGCGTCGGGGCATGCTGTTCTCAGGGAGCTGTGAGTGCGTTCCGCCGGGGCACTGCTTGCGAGGGTGTCGAGTAACGTTGTTATTGCCGTCTGACCGCGCTCGGCGACCTCGGGTTGCCAGGAGTCTGCTCGTTGGATATGCCACATGGTTTGTGCAAACCAGTCGCGTTGCTGCTCGGGAATACCTAGGGCCAGTCGTTGCAGCTCCATTGCAATACATAGCGCATAATCCATAGTGAGATCTGGCGCTGCTTGACTGCGCAGCGCTGCACATGCTGTTGCGATAATGTCTGGTAGCGCTGTGTCAATCAGCTCGGCCCAGATTTTATGTGCTGCAATGTTCGTGCTGAGATCGCTTGCGTCGTGCAAGCCACAGTTTGCAGCCCGTGTGGGAACGTAGAAGTTCGCCCGATCGGCAAACACAGAGGTAACGTCATCGAAGCGGGTTAACCAATAGGCGTTGCCTAGCCAGTCGCGGTAACAGGGGTAGTTTTCCCGTAATATCTCGAGATTTGCGAAGGGGTTGTTAAGTTGGTCGTCGCGTAACAGAGCGATAGGCTGAATTTTTTCTGTGGACTGACCGACCCGCTCGCGTTGGTGAACCTCGTAGGTTCGATAGGCCGGGTTCTGCGTGGTACGCCGGTTTATGGCGACGCCATTACTGGGCAGCGGTACCTTCGTTGGATTTTCAGTCGACATGGTTAAACGTTAACCAGAGTTCGCGGATGCTGCTGATGCCAATGTCACGGGGCTCACCGGAGATGGTATCGCGCTGTAGTTTACCGGTGTCGAGTTGCACATCTGGCATGGCAGCCAGTAATGCCTTGGAACCCTCAATGGCTTCCTGCTGGGAGATCCAGGCGCCTGGGCACAGATGTGGCCCGACACCGAAGGCCATATGGCTGCAGCGGCCTTCCTTAGCGTAACCACTGCGCAAAATTTTGCCGCTATATAGATCTGTGCGGAATATATCGAACTGTTCGGGTTCGGCGAAAACGCGTTCATCATGGTTGGCCGAAAAATCGACCATGTTTATAAGTGAACCTGCAGGGATATCGATGCCATGCAGCGTTAGATCATGAGTGTTGTGGCGCGGCTGACCACCGATGGGCGTCGAGTGTCGCAGGGTTTCGTGAAAAGCTTGATCCCACAAGGTCGCGTCTTCTGCCACGGCCTTAAACTGCTCGGGATGGGTTAGGAGTAAATACCACAGATGCATGATGGCGCCGCGCGTGGTCTCGCCGCCGCCGCCCACCACCAGTGCAATGTTCGAGGTGATTTCCTCTGTCGACAGATAGTCGCCATCGACTTTCGTTTCGCAGAGTTTGGTGATGATGTCTTTGCTGATGGGGTTGCCGTCGTCGTCGTACAGCCAGGTGGGCGTAACCCGTCGTTCTGCAACCAGTTCGCCAACGTAGTCTTCGAGATGCTGGCGTGCTTCAACTCCTTGTTTGTGGGTGGCCGAACCGCCAAGGCCCGTCATCATTGAGTTGTACCAGTAATAAAAGTCGCCACGCGCCTCGCGTGGAAAGCCCAGTACTTCACATACCACTCGAATTGGAAACTCGTTGGCGAAGGCGCTCCCTAGCTCGATGGTCCGACGTTTTGGGTCGTCGTCGGCAGGCGTTACCGGCCAGTCTGCGATCATTTCTTTGGCCAGACGCCGGATTGAGGGGATGCGGTGCGTGAGTGACTTCCCAACCAGGTGTTGGCCATACAGGTTGCGGCGGCGGCGGTGTTCTACACCGGACAGCTCGAGCTGAGTGTTACCCAGTACACCGCTGGAGGAACCCTTTGGGATGGTATTGAAACCGGCGTCGTCGAAGTAACATTCGGTGATGTCAGCGAAGCGCGTGACGTAGTATGCGTTGTGCAGTTTGTCGTGATAGACAGGGTGGTGGTCTCGCAGCAGTCGATAGTAGGGGTAGGGATTGCGGGCGAATTCCGCACTATCGAACACCCGCGGGTCAAACAGCGGGGTGCCATCTGCGGCCTGGCCCATGTCCGCTGCCTCGCCAAGGGGTAAGGCGGCAAACTGCTGTGCAGCGCCCGCGCTTGCCAGCGCCTGATCTCGCAGTTTGTGTAGTGCTCCCTGGTGTTCGCTCATTTTCGTTGTTTCCCTGATGCTATGGCAGGATGACTGAGCCTAACGTGCGGCCCGCATCAGAGGCAATTTTGGGGGCGCTGCTGGGGGTAATTTTTGCTCCAAAACGCCTTCGAGTTTGGTTATTGTCGCCGTATGACCTTTGTTATTACCGAAGCCTGTATCGACGTAATGGATCAGTCCTGCGTTGAGGTCTGTCCGGTGGACTGCATTATTGCGGCGGATCAGGACCGTATGTGCTTTGTGCATCCGCTCGACTGTATCGATTGCGCGGCCTGTGAGTCGGCCTGCCCGGTGGGCGCCATCTTTGTCGATCATGAGGTGCCGAAGGAGTCCACTGAGTTCACCCAGCTCAATGCGCGCTACTTTGCCGAGCCCGAACAGGTTCGGGCCAGGGTTGATGAACTTGGCGGTTAGGCGCCTGCCTAACTAGATCCTGCCCGACTAGATATTGACGATCATCTTGCCGGTGTTGGCACCCGTAAACAGACCTTTGAACGCTTCGCCCGCCTTGTCGATGCCGTCGAACGTCGTCTCGCGATATTGCACGGTTCCTGAGTTGACCCAAGCGCTCATTTCGCGACGGAAGTCGTCTCGCATATGATCGTAGTGCGACACGATAAAGCCGCGTAGCGTAAGACCAAGGCCAATGGCCATCGCGAGATTATTGGGGCCCGGACGGGCTTCGGTATCGTTGTATTGCGCGATGGCGCCGCACAGGGCCACACGGCCGAACTGACGCATGCACATTAGCGCGGCTTGCAGATGTTCTGCGCCCACGTTGTCGAAGTAGACATCGAGGCCCTTCGGCGCACCCTCTTTCAACTGCGAGACCAGGTCGGCATTGTGGTAGTCAAAGCCGTAGTCGAAACCAAGTTCGTTGGTAAGCAGTGCCACTTTGTCTGCGTTGCCTGCGCTGCCCAATACGTGGCAACCCTTAAGCTTGGCGATCTGACCAACGATTGAACCAACGGCACCGGCGGCACCCGAAACGAACACAGTTTCGCCGTCTTTTAGCTCAGCAGCTCCCAGGAGACCTACGTAGGCGGTCATGCCGGGCATGCCCAGAACGCCAAGATAGGCCGAGGCAGGCGCATCCAGCTTGGCGCCAAGATTGGTGATGCCGGCTGCATCTGCGGTGAACGCCTCCCGCCAGCCGTACATGCTCTCGACATGATCGCCGACCTTAAAATCCGCATGCTCAGATGCTTCGACAACACCGATAGAGCCGCCTGTGAGGGTCTCACCAATCTGAAACGGCGGCACATAAGACTTGCGATCAACCATGCGGCCCCGCATGTAAGGGTCAACACTCATACAGAGGTTGCGGACCTGAATCTGACCGGCTGCGGGTTGCTCTACCGCGGTTTCTACCACTTGAAAGTCGTCGTCCTGGGGCATACCTACGGGGCGTTTGGCGAGCTGTACGTCTCTGGATTTGGTTGTGGTCATTCGTTGGGTTCCTGTTTGTGGTGCCGGATAAATTTGCAGGCTGGGATTGTGGACCATGGTGGGGGACTCCTACAATGCGCTATCGGCTATTTGGTTATGCGGAGTTTTCAATCTTGGGTGCTAATGCAACAAAGCAGGTGGATTACGAACCGGCGCAGCGATTGCTGGAGATTCTCGCGCTTGAGCGCATCGATCTGGATTTGTTTTTAGGACAAAACGAAGGCCGCGGAACTGCACGGTTGTTTGGTGGCCAGGTACTCTCGCAAGCGCTGCGTGCTGCAATGAGCACCGTCGATGCAGATCGCAGACCGCATTCCTTGCATGGCTACTTTATGCGTCCTGGCGATCCGCAGCGTCCGGTACTCTATGAGGTTGACCGGATTCGCGATGGCCGCAGCTTCACCACGCGGCGAGTTGTCGCTATTCAAGATGGCAAGGCCATACTGAACATGAGCGTGTCGTTGCAGATTAGCGAAGAAGGCATGAGCCACGACAAGGCGATGCCAAATGTACCGCCCCCGGAAGAACTCAAAGACGATCTTGAACGCGCTAAGGCTGAGTCAGAAGACAACCCAAGGATGGGCCCGATGGCAAAGCAGCAGCGCGCTTTTGAGCTGCGTAGTGTCATTGCACCCTGGGAAGCGGGTGAACGCTTTTTTAGTCCGGTGTGGATGCGGTTTCGGGGTGAGGCGGATGTGCAGGACAGTGCCTTGCAGCATGCATTGCTGACCTACGCCTCAGATGTCGGGCTGGTTTCAACGGCGACTTTGCCGCATATTGATAGCACGCCGCGTAACTCTTTGATGATGGCAAGCCTGGATCATGCGTTGTGGATACATCGCCAGCCGGAGCTAGACGACTGGTTTTTGTTTGCTAAACGTACCAGTACGGCCAGTGGGGCGCGCGGTTTGTCGCACGCCGAGTTTTACACCCGCGATGGTGAGCTGATTGCTTCGGTCTCTCAGGAAGGATTGATGCGGCCTTATCGGGCGCGTGGAGCCGATTCGAAGTAGCCGGCGCTTACCACTTCAAAGCTCAGTTCATTGAGTGAGGTGATACCTTGCAATAGGCTGCCTGATGTATCTGGCAGACGCAGATGCGTTGCGTCGACGGTGGTTTGATTCCAGGTAGGGTCGAGGGCGCGCCAAACACCGTCCAGGAGTACTTCGTTCCAGGCGTGCAAGGCAAATGCTGGCGCACGTTCTTCGGTATAAGCGAGGCCGATAATTGTTCTGGTGGGAATATTTAACGCGCGTCCTAGCGTGGTGAGCAACTCCGCATACTCGTTGCAGTCGCCGCTGCGATTGCGCATGACGTCTAAAACGTTTTGCATGGTGCTGTGGTGGTCGTAGTTGATGTAGTTATGCACAAAACTGACGAGCTGATTCGCTTGTTCATCGATACTCGATAACGGATTGACTGCGCTACGCGCCAGCGTTTGTACGCTGTCCAGGTTAACTGGGTAGCTTAGCTCTTCGCGCAGGTAACGCTGTTCGTCATCCTCCTGGGCAGGTCGCGAGGAATTCGCGTTAGAGCGAATGAGCGTAGCGTCATCGCGTTCACTGACGCTATCCCAGTTTTCAACGAGGCTGGTGTTACCACGAACGCGTAGCGTTAAACTTGCCAGCGACTGATAGTTTTCTAGTGGTTTGTTGACTACTACCTGATATGTGCTGGAGTGAAACACCGGTTCTGGAGCGATTGGCAGCAGTGCAGGATCGATCGCCTCGATCTCGAAGGTGCCTGCCATGCTGAACCTAATCGGTCGAAAATTCTTATCGAGTAGTAGTTTTGTTGCCTCCAGTGGAGAGGATTTTGTCACCTCCCAGCCGCTCTCTGTAGCCTTGTTAAGGGTCCAGACATCGCGACGTAAGCCCAATTGTCCAAAATCGAGGGAGTAGAACGTCGTTTTGACGCCGGGTTGTGCCTGCGGTAGCCATTTTTCAACGGCGAGGTAGTCACTGAGCGTATGTTGCCAGTCTAGAACGCGCTGCTGTGACTTGTTGCCGCGCAAAATGTCAGCCTGGTAATTGTCGCTGTTGGTTCGGTTTAGCGTGATCTGGCTTTCCGTCGCGGCCGTGATGTCGCTCTGTTGGGCGTGTAACAAGTTGTAGGGAGGGCGTCCGGCGAACAGTTTTTCTTCGGTCACTCGCACGGGCTGGCCCTGTGCCAGTTGGAAGCCGAGAACGCTTTTGTAGCTGTAGTCGCCGCTGTGAGTTTTACTGGCGCTCTGCTGCAGTTGACCTACAGGCAGACCTTTAAGCCGCACCGCATAGCTGCGCTCGCCCAGGCCTTTGGCTGCGAGCGCGAGCTGCGGGGCCCGAATGCCGGCGCCAATACCAGCCACGAGTAGTGCTGTTAGGAGTGCGGTGGTGGCAACTGCAAGACGGGTGAGCATGGCCTATCTTACTGTTTCCTGCCGGGTGCGTGTACACTCGCGACCTATGGAAAAGAATGATTTTATCCGCAATCGTATCCGCGAGGATATCGCGCAGGGGGCGCTGGAGCAGGGCGTCATTACGCGTTTCCCGCCGGAGCCTAATGGCTATCTGCACATTGGTCATGCGAAGAGCATTTGCCTTAATTTTGGTGTTGCCCAGGAGTTTGGCGGTAAGACCTTCTTGCGCTTTGACGATACTAATCCACTGAAAGAAGACGAAGAGTTTGTTGATGCCATTCAGGATGACGTACGTTGGCTCGGTTTTGACTGGGGTGACCGGCTCACCTACGCGTCGGACTACTTTCAGCAGCTTTACGAGTTTGCGACGCAGCTCATTAAAGATGGCAAGGCCTATGTGTGCAGCCAAACTCCGGAGGAGATGCGAATCGGTCGAGGCACTCTAACTGAACCAGGAGTTGACTCGCCGTACCGTGATCGCACGGTTGAGGAAAATCTTACGCTGTTCGAAGGTATGCGGTCCGGCGAGTTTGCTGACGGCGCTCATGTTTTGCGCGCGCGGATAGATATGAGTTCGCCAAATATTAACTTGCGCGATCCGACGCTGTATCGCATTCGTAAAGTTCCTCACCAACGCACGGGGGACGAGTGGTGTATTTATCCGATGTATGACTACACGCACTGTGTCTGTGACGCGTTGGAACAGATCTCGCATTCTCTATGCACTTTGGAATTTGAAGACCATCGTCCGCTTTATGATTGGGTGCTTGAGAGCATCAAGTCAAATTATCACCCACCGCAGATTGAGTTTTCGCGTCTCGGGCTCGAATACACCGTAATGAGCAAGCGGTTTCTTGCTCAGTTGGTGGCGGACGATGTCGTATCCGGGTGGGATGATCCTCGTATGCCCACTATTGCTGGCTTGCGTCGGCGTGGTATTCCAGCTGCGGCTATTCGCGAATTCTGCGATCGCATTGGTGTAACCAAGCAAGACAATACAGTGGAAATGGGCTTGCTCGACTTTTGTGTGCGAACTCAGCTTGAACCGAGCGCCCCGCGAGGCATGGCGGTACTGGAACCGTTAAAAGTCACCCTAACCAATTATTCCGCAGCAGATGGTGAATGGCTTGACGGTGTCTGGCACCAGCAAAACGATCAGCTGGGCAGTCGCAAGCTGCACTTTGGTCCTGAGTTATATATTGAGCGCAGCGATTTTGCTGAAATTCCGCCTAAAAAATTCAAGCGCTTGTCGCCTGGCGAAATGGTGCGTCTGCGTTATGGCTACATTATTCGTTGCGATGAAGTCATTAAAGATGCAGCTGGCGAAGTGATTGAACTGCGTTGTTTCTATGCTCCGGATTCCAGAAGTGGCAGCGACACCAGCGGTTTGAAACCCAAGGGCGTTGTACACTGGGTGTCAGCTAACGAAGGCGTGAGCGCGACTGTGCGAGAGTATGGCTATCTGTTCGACGTACCTACACCCGATAAAAACGATATGGCCGCCACGCTAAATACCAATTCGCTGATTGAGCACGCCGCTGTTGTAGAGCCGGCAGTGATCGACAGTGACGCCAGACGCTTTCAGTTTGAACGACAGGGCTATTACTACCGTGACGATAAAACCGCTGGTGCCCAGTCGCCGCCAGTGTTTAATCGTATCGTTACGCTGCGTGATAGCTACAAGCCTGCCAAGGGGTAAGCTCAGTTGGCAATGGAGAGATATCTCGATCCGGAGGAAGTCGTCGAAGAGCGAGTTAAGGATTTACTCGCACGCCTGACGCTTGAGGAAAAGCTTGCCCAGTTAGGCAGTGTTGACCTAAATACCCTGGTGCAGGTGTTCAGCCGGCGCGATGAGGATGAGCTTGAGGGCTTTGTCGAAGGCATTGGCGTCGTCAGTTGTGGTGTGGTCGGGGAGCCGGGCGTTTTCACCACGCCGGGTGAACAAGCCACGTTTGTTAATGAGCTGCAGGAGTGGTTGTTGCACAACACCCGCTTGGGTATTCCGGCCCTGGTGCAAGCGCGCCCGGATCAGTGCGCAAGCTACGCAGGTGCTACCAGGTTCCCTCAAACCATTGGCCTTGCCGCGACCTTTTCACCCACAAATATTCGAGCTATGGCGAGCATACAGCGCACCCAAATACGCGCGAGCGGTGCGCGGCAGGCATTAGCGCCAGCAATGAACATTGCACGCGACGCCCGCTGGGCCGAGCTACAGCACACTTATGGAGAAGACCCTTACCTTGCAGGACGAATGGCGGTTGCCCATGTGCGTGGCTTGCAGGGGGATGCATTACAAGACGGAGTAGCGGCGACGGGCATGCATTTTATTGGTGCCGGGTTAGGTAAGGGTGGTCGTGCGAACGCCCCGGTGCACATTGGTCGCCGCCAACTGCGGGAAGTATTTGCGGAACCTTTTGCCGCCGCCATTCGCGACGCCGATCTCGCGGGCGTGATGTGTGCCAGTAATTCGGTGGATGGTTTGCCCGCCAGTGCTTCGGAATTGCTGTTGACCGAATTGCTTCGTGATGAACTGGGCTTTGAAGGTGTTGTGGTTGCCGGGGATCATTCAGTAGATCGTCTGGTATCCGATCATCAGGTTGCAAACGACAAAGGCCAGGCGGCAGAGCGAGCGATTACCGCAGGCCTTGATATCGAGCTACCTGCGACTGATTGCTTTGGTGCTCCGCTGGCAGCGCGGCTTGAGTCTGGTGCTATTGATATAGCGGCGATCAACCGAGCGGTGCGGCGTGTATTGCGCTTGAAGTTTCGGCTTGGGTTGTTTGAAGAGCGTAGCGTGGACGTTCCGAGCGCGGCAACCAGTTTTGGTACGGCGGCACAGCGCGATTTGGCGCGCACGCTGGCCACTGCTTCTGTGGTGCTGTTACACAATACAAAGCAACTGTTACCTCTGTCGCCTGCGGGTCGCATCGCTGTCATTGGCCCTGCGGCAGACGACGTCAGGGTGCTCTTGGGAACAAATGATCCAAGTGCCGACGCTCGAGGAGATGCGCTGACATTGAAGGCAGCGGTTGAGCACCGCGTGGGTGATGGGGTGGGTTATGTCAAAGGCGCCGAGTTTGATGTCTGCGCTCCCGAGCAACTCTCGGCGGCGCGCGAGCTCGCCGCCGAGAGCGACGTTGTTGTGCTGTGTTTGGGTGGCAATACCGATGCGGGTACCGACAGCGAAGCTAATAGCGGATTGCTTGAACTACCCGGTGCCCAACAAGAATTGTTGCAAACTATTGTGGCTACCGGAACGCCCTGTGTCGGGATACTACTGGGTAGCCGGTGTCATTCCATGATTCCCGCCTGCCTTGACTGCTCTGCGCTGTTGTTGGCGTGGGCACCCGGTGAAGAGGGTGGTTCAGCACTGGCTGATCTGTTGTTTGGCGATTCCTGTCCTAGTGCCCGTTTGCCAATTAGCCTGCCGCGGCATGCCGGCCAGTTACCGCTGTACTACAACCACAAGGCAGGTGGCGGGGCCGAGCCTCTGTATGCATTTGGTTCCGGGGGCTCGTACACAACCTTTGCGTACAGCGAGTTACAGTGTCCCGAAAGCGTCGATACGCACAGTGTGTTGCGGCTCGCGTTTGATGTCACCAACACAGGCTCGCAAGACGCGCAGGAAGTGGTGCAAATTTATACCCATGATCTGGTTGCGACGGTGGTTCGGCCAGTGCGCCAGCTTGTAGGGTTTAATCGCATCTCCGTGCCGGCCGGTGAAACCGTAACCTGTAAATTCCGGGTCGATGTATCCCAGTTCGCCTATTTTGACGAGCGAGTGGAGTTTGCTGCAGAGCCTGGCGACCTTGAGTTGCTGATCGGTGGCAGCAGCGACCAAACACCGCTTACCGCGACCGTCCGGTTGACCGGCGATCGCCGGGTTTTGAGCCAACGCCAGGTGGTTGCTACCCAGGCCACTGCGCCATGAGTGGGGAAGCTCTGCCGCTTCGCCCAGCAGGCCCAATACGTGAAGATGTTATTCGGGCGCGGGAGCGATTGGCTGGTGATGTTCATGAAACACCGGTGTTGACTAGTCGTACGCTCGACCTAATGGTTGGTTGTGAGTTGTATTTCAAGTGCGAAAACTTGCAACGGAGTGGTTCTTTCAAGATTCGTGGAGCGCTCAACGCGGCGCGCATGTTCCTATCTGAGTCAGGTGCGCTTGAGTCAGGTGGTCCACTGGTCACGCATTCTTCTGGTAATCATGGCGCAGCGCTGGCATTAGCTGGCCGGGAAACCGGGCTCGATGTGGTGGTTGTGGTGCCCGAGAATGCACCGCAGGCCAAGAAGGACAATATTGCTCGCTACGGGGCACGGTTGGTTTTTTGTGGCCCTACTATTAACGATAGAGAAGCAGCGGTTGCCACAGAGCTTGCGAATGGCGGGCATCTGGTGCCCCCCTACAACGACAGTCGCGTGATTGCAGGTCAGGGTACCCTGGGTTTGGAAGTGGCGATGCAAGTTCCAGAATTACAGCAGTTGTGGGTGCCGGTCGGTGGCGGTGGTATGGCCAGTGGTTGTGTGTTGGCAGTTGGTCAGGAACTACAGGTGACTGGCACGGAACCCTTGTTGGCGGATGACGCCTACGAATCTCTTGCTACCGGGGTGCTTGTTGGGCCCAGACCGCCAACCACCGTGGCTGATGGCTTGCGTGGTGCGCTTGGTGATATCACCTTTGCGTTACTGCGTGATTATAAGCTGCGTATTGAACGAGTGACCGACGAACAAATCGTGGCCGCGCAACGACTGCTCATGGAATGCCTTAAGGTTGTTGTTGAACCCTCAGGTGCGGTTCCTTTTGCGGCCTTGCTTGCCGCAGTCGAGCGTGGCCATGTTGCCGCCCAGCAACGCATTGCGCTGGTGATTAGCGGCGGCAACATGGACCTCTAGCGGGTAACGACGGCTCTAGAAGACGTGCCGAACAATCTCGTTTGAGAGTTCGCTTTCGTTTCCGGATTCGTCGTACGCGGTCATTGCCAGATAGTAGGTGCCCGCTTCGACCGGCAGTTCGAGGTTGGTCTGACCTGGGTTACGTACCGGCTTCACTTGGGTGTAACGCCCCGATTCTGTGCCGTAGTACAGGTTGTAGCCCGCAAGGTCAGTAAGGGCGGTACCGTTGGTGTTTTTCACCGGTGCTTGCCAGGCAAGGGCCGTGGATTCAACGGTAACCGTAACCATGGCCATTGCTGTGCCTGAAGCACCGCTGCAGCTGATCAGGTAGGTAAGGTCACCGGCTTCGGTGTGCTCCAGATCGAGTGCGCCGTTTGGCTCGATTGCGCCTTCCCAGGCACCCGATGCCGTGCAGGAATCAACGTTCTCGCCGCTCCATACCAGACGTGTACCACTTGAGTTTAGGTCGCTGTCGGTGGTTGCGATTAGCGTAATCAACGGATCGCCACCAGATACCGGGGCCACATCAACCGGGTCGTTTGGCTGGTTTGGTGTCGCGGGCAAGTTGCTATTCGCGTCGCTGTCCACTACGTCAGAAGATGGTGCGCCGACACTGGAGACCTCGCTTGTTGGTGTCTGGCCCTGATTGAGGTCAGGATTGTTGGTAGATACCGTGACGTCGGTAGACCCCTCCAGACCCTGGTTCGACGCCTGCGCTGAGGCTACCGTCGCTTTCTCTCCACACGCGCTTAACACAAGGGCAAGCGCAACCGTTCCGCACCCTTTCAGGGTGTGAGTAAAATAAGTCATAGTCGTTTCTCTCCAGCGGGCGTCCCGAGCCCAGGAAGTAACTCAGGTGTCCCGACCTGAGCGAGACAAACTGTAACTAGCTGCTGCCGGTTCGCCTGTTAGCTGGGTCGCAAAACTACCGAGACATCTAACCACAGTAGGGCGTTTGTGCTGCGTGGGTCACAATCCCCGGGTCGACTGACGCATTTATTCTGTAAACACAGGGCTAAAGGAATGTAAAAACGCACCCGTTTCACACACGCACCGGTTGAGGTTTTTCTGCCCTGCCCAACCCCTTGGCGGACCTATTTCGCATTTTTTGGCGAGTTCAGGGGCGATAACTGTGAGCGTACTTGCCAGTGCTTAGGCTGCGACGGGCGAGCGACGCCCAGCGACACAGGTGGCTGCGGGTCTCGCGGGGGCGAATAATATCCTCGATCTCGAAGTATTCGGCGGATCTATAGGGTGAACGCAGCTTGTTCAGGCGATCTTTAATCGCGCTCAAATGGGCCTCCGGGTCGGCTGCCGCTGCCAGCTCGGCCTTGTACGCTACCTCGATACCCCCCTCGATAGGCAGCGAACCCCAGTCTCCGGATGGCCAGGACATGCGCATGCTGGTGGCGCCGGGTTTGTTATTGGCAGCACCTGCCACGCCGAAGGCTTTGCGAATCACGACGCAGCAAAACGGCGTGCTGAGCTGGCCGAGTGCTGCAAGCGCCTGGGACCCAACGCGGATAGTGCCTTCGTGTTCAGAGCGTTTGCCAATGAGAAACCCCGGACAGTCTTCCAGATGCACTACAGGCAGGTGAAAAGTGCTGGCCAGATCGAGCAGGCGAATAAGTTTGCGACAGGAATCAGCAGTCCAGGCGCCACCATAAATGCGCGGATTTTCGGCGAAGATAGCTACCGGGATGCCGTCTAGCCGCGCCAGGCCGGTGATCACAGATTTGCCCCAGTTTTTGCCAACTTCGAAAAAGCTGCCGGTGTCGACGACGCTCTCGATCACGGGATGCATGCGATAGACCTTGCGCGGGTCTTTGGGCACCAGTGAGTCGAGTGCGGGGTCGATGCGGCTGGCGTCGTCGCCGGTGTCCAGCAGCGGCGGCAGTTCATCAACGTTAGTTGGCAAATAGGACAGGAATGCGCGGGCGCGGGCAAAGGCTTCTTCTTCGCTATCTACGGCGTCGTCGATAGAGCCGTTTTTAGTGTGAATGTCGGCATGCCCCAGCTCTTCCTTGCTGACATCACCCAGGCTTGCCCAGTCGACGAGTGCGGGACCAGCAATCATCATTTGTGCGCTCTCACGCACAATAACGCTGTAGTGGGAGGTAGTGACGCGTGCAGCGCCGATGCCAGCAACGGAACCGAGTGCCAACGAGACGGAGGGGGCGACACCAAGGTGCCCAACAACGGTTTCCCAACCCCGCACTTGAGGAATATAGGTTCTGCCTGCGGTCTCTATGGTTTTAACCGAGCCGCCGCCCCCCATGCCGTCAACCAGTCGAACATGGGGCAGCTTTAGCTCCAGTGCCATGCTCTCGGCCATGGCCCTTTTGCCTGCAATGGATGCATCTGCGGAACCGCCACGAACCGTGAAGTCATCGCCAGACAGGATGACTGGCCTTGCGTCTATTGCAGCGCTGCCAAAGACAAAGTTGCTGGGGGTAAAGTTGGTGAGTTCGCCGCTGTCGTCGTACTCGCCAACACCTGCCAGGGCACCAATTTCTGCGAAACTCGAAGGGTCTGATATACGCTCTATGCGTTCGCGAATGGTGAGTTTGTTGAACTCATGCTGCCGCGCAACCTTGTCCTCGCCACCCATCTTGTGGGCGAGGGCAGTGCGCTGATCGAGTTCGTTGATCTCCGCAGCCCACACGCCGGTTTCTGTGCCGTTTTCTTCGTTAGTCTCAGACACGCGTGCCCTCCCCAGGACGTCTTTCTAGCCAGTTACCCAGTGTATCTGGCCGGTAGCTTCAGGCGCAGATCGCGATCAGGCCCGTTCGCCCGTGAAGGTTGCGTTGCCAAAAGCACCCAGCTTGACGTCACCGGAGATACTGTCGCCATCGACCACTGCAGAGAACTCAAGTGTGATGGGCATGGGCTGAGTGACCGCCGCTTTCCAGCTGAGGTTGTTGCCATCGATCTGGCCATCAGTGATTTCGACAGTGTTGCCAGACGCGCTCAGTGTCCCCGTCAGGCTCGCGCCATCACTCGACAGCTCCATCTCGCCGTTTTGTGCCCCCATTGGGGTATTCATTGTTGTTGTCCACTTTCCGTCAGCGCTCATGGCCTGCTCCTTTGTATGCTATTCAGTTTTAGAACAATGAGTCTAACCCGTGGAGCCGGCGCTGGAAAACACCGCTACCTGCACAGGTCGAAAGCTGATTGTGTGGGGTTAATTGTGTATAACCGCGACCTGTACTTCAGTTTGTGAGCCTTGGTTTTGACGAATTCTACGAGCGGCAATAAAGGGGTTCTGGCACTTGGTTTATCGGTGTTGGTTGCTCTCGTTCTGGCCGACTGGTTTTTTGGGTCGTTAACGCGCGATTTGCTGCGGGGCAACGGAACGCTGAGTGTAACCAGCGAACCTGCGGGCGCGCGGGTGTTGGTGGATACGCTGGAACTTGGGGTTACGCCACTTAAGAACGTTGCAGTACCGGTGGGGAACTATGCGTTGCGAATCGAGCATCCCTATTCGCAGCCGCATAGAGAGCGCCTTGTTGTTGCGCGAGGTGAGCAGCTCGAGCGGACAGTGACGTTGGTTGCAGATGTTGGTGCGCTGTCGCTGGTGAGCAATCCGCGGGGTGCAACAATCGCCATAGACGGGCAGGTGCAGAGCGATGTCACTCCCGTGGAAATAAAAGCGCTGAATGCTGGTCTGCACGAAGTCCGGCTGTCACTGCCTGGTCGTCGCGTGGTTAAGGAGCAAGTTGAGGTGCTTCCAGGGCAAACGGCAAAGCTGGCCGTTGATATTGAGCGACTGCCGCTGGGTACGCTTACCCTCGAGGTCACGCCTGCTAATGCCCGAGTTGAGCTGTTTGCGGTTGTGGACGGGGAGGCGGAATCAAGCCCGCTCGAGTATTCGCGAGGTGTAAGTTTGCCCGCGCAAGACTACCTTGTTCGGGTATCGCGCCCAGGTTACGAGTCAAAGGAGCAGCGCTTTTTATTGCGGCGCGGTAAGAACAGCTATGCGATTGACCTGCAACAACGGCTGGCCATGCTCAGTGTGAGAGTAGAGCCCCAGGGAGCTCAGGTGCGCGTTAGTGCGGCCGGAACGAACTTCACGTACAAAGAACCCGTAGAACTGCCGGTCGGCCGAGTGACTGTGCGTGCCACACAGAAGGGATTTCGCTCGACAACCAAAAACCTGACTCTTGATTCAGCAGGCGCAACGGTTGCTATTGCACTTAAGAAATACAACGTTTCTGTGGGGCGGGTGTTTCGGGACCCGCTTAAGTCAGGTGGCGAGGGTCCGCAACTGGTGGTTTTGGGGGCGGATTCCTATCGAATGGGTGACTTGACCGGTGCGGGTGCGGCACACGCCCGGCCCGCTCACAATGTGCAGTTGGAAGCACCCTTTGCGATTGGGGTGTATGAGGTATCGAACGCGCAATATTCGCGCTACAAGGTAACAGCAGATAACAACAAGCCGGTGGTGAACGTTACGCGCAAGCAGGTTGGCGAGTACTTGCAGTGGCTATCCGGAGAAACGGGTGCGCGCTATCGATTGCCCAGTGAAGCGGAGTGGGAGTATGCCGCGCGCGCTGGTTCCAAAAAGCTCTACGGCACGACAGATTCGCCGCAGGAAGTATGTCGCACGGCCAACGTGGCGGATCAGTCTCTCACCAAGAAATTCCCAAACTGGCAGGTACTGGCCTGTAACGATGGGGTTGAGCGGTTGGCCCCGGTTGGCAGTTATGCCGCTAACGCTTTTGGGTTGTACGACATGACGGGTAATGCCAGCGAAATGCAGGCGGACTGTTGGCATGGAAGTTATAAGGGCGCACCCGCAAACGGAGCCGCCTGGGGCCGGAACTGTTCTGTATGGGTGGCGCGCGGCGGCGCCTGGGACCACTCCGGTGATGAGTTGCACATCAGTCATCGGGAGCGGGTACAGAACAAGGGCGGCGAGCTCGGTTTTCGAGTGGTCCGTGAACTTTAGGTTCAACTCTTTAGCTTTTCGGCAGCTTTGGCAGCATCAGGTCGAGCACGTCGAAAACATGTTCTGCAAAATCGATAGTCAGCCCTTTTCGAACTGCATCATCCAGCTTGTTTAAGTCGCGTTCGTTGTCTTTTGGAATGACTAGATGGCGAAAACCCAGGCGATGAGCTGCGAGCAGCTTTTCCCGGATCCCGCCCACAGGTAACACGCGCCCGTTCAAACTGATTTCGCCGGTCATCGCAACGCCAGCCCTGGGTTTTTGCCCAGACAGAGCGCTCGCAATGGCGGTAACCATGGTCACCCCAGCAGATGGCCCGTCTTTCGGTACGGCACCGCTTGGTACATGAATATGCAAGCCTGCATTGCTGCGAGCGAATTTATAGTTCGAGTTGCTACCGGTTAGCAAACTGAATGCAGCCTGTGCCGATTCCTGCATAACCTTGCCCAGATGGCCGGTCAAGGTCAGTTTGCGTTCATCTTCGAGCAACGTTGCTTCTACGTACAAAACTTCGCCGCCAGTAGGTGTCCATGCAAGTCCGGTAGCCGTGCCTACTTCAGCCTCGCGTCGCTCTGTGGCGGAGAACTTTGCTGGCCCGAGCAAGTCAGAAAGTGCGGCTGGGATAAGTTTTGCTCTGTCTTTGCCTTCTACTTTACGTCGTGCCTGTTTGCGCGCCAGTGTGCCTAAAACGCGTTCGAGTTCGCGTACGCCTGCTTCGCGGGTGTAGTCGTGAATAATGCGCGACACGGCGGTTTTACCCGGGCCAAACCACTGCTTGTTCAACCCCGCCTGTTTGCGCGAGCGGGGGATTAGGTAGCGCGAAGCGATTTGCAGTTTCTCCTGCTCGGTATAACCAGGTAGTTCAACCAGTTCCATGCGATCCAGTAACGGTGGCGCAATGCTCTCGGTTGAGTTTGCCGTGGTCACAAACATCACTTTCGATAGATCGTAGGGTAGATTCAGAAAGTTATCTCTGAATTCTGCGTTCTGGGCGGGGTCGAGTATTTCCATGAGTGCGGCACTGGGGTCGCCATGAAAATCGTTGGAGAGCTTGTCGATTTCGTCGAGCATGATGACAGGATTAGTCACCTGCGCGTGGCGTAACGCCTGAATAATGCGACCGGGCATGGCACCAATGTAGGTGCGCCGATGGCCGCGCAGTTCTGCCTCATCGTGCAGGCCGCCAAGGCTCAGGCGTTCGAAGCTGCGCCCCATCGCACGGGCGATCGACTGGCCGAGCGAGGTCTTACCGACACCTGGTGGGCCGACCAGACAAAAAATGGGTGCGTTGGCGGTTGGGTTGAGCTGCATAACCGCCAGCGTTTCGATGATGCGGTCTTTAACTTCTTGCAAACCAAAATGGTCTTTGTCTAAAACCGCCTGCGCTTGCGTCAAGTCGAGTTCATCGTCGGTGGTTTGCTGCCAGGGCAGTTCGGTAAGTAGTTCGAGATAGCTGCGACCCACTTGATAGTCGGGAGCATTGGGTGACATGCGCCCCAGGCGCTTTAGCTCGCGGTCTGCTTCCTTGCGGACGGTTTCCGGCAACTGCGCCTCGTCGAGCAGGGTTTTCAGCTCGGCCAGATCATCCTCTTCGGATTCTCCGAGGGCAGATTCAATGACAGACTTTTGTTGCCGCAAGACGTGTTCACGTTGTTGAGCTTCAAGATCAGTACCGGCCTTTTCGGCAATCTCCCGACGTAGTTGTGTGACTGATTCTTCGTGGACCAGAATCGCCTGAATTTTTTCCATTAGCTCAAGCGCGCTGCCTTGTTCCAGCACCTCTTGCTCTGCCGTTACCGTCAGGTTTGCCAGCGACGCTACGCGATACATCTGCGCAATTGGGTTGGTAATGGAGGCGATGAGCTGGCGAAAAATCTGTTCGCCGTTTTCGGTGTCGTAGAGCAGCGCGATGGCGTGAGCCAGGCGCAGATTCTCGCGATGCAAGGCTTCTACTTTAGCGACGGGTGGGTCGACCGGCATGCTGGCGCTAGGAAGTTTTTTGAAGGTACCGGTAATGAAACTTTTACTCTGCACTATTGACTTGAGAGTCACGCGCTCGACACCCTGCACGACAACCTGCGCGCCCTGGTCACGCTTTTCGATGCGTGACACAGTCGAGATGGTGGCTATGCGATGCAGTCCATCCCAGTCAGGATCGTCTTCCTCCGAGTCGAGCTGGGCGACCGTAATTATTCGCTGATCCGCATCCAAAGCTGCGTTTACGGCCGCTAAACTTTTTTCCCGTCCCACTGATAGCGGTACTACGAGGTGCGGAAACACCACCGTGTTTTTCAGGGGCAATACAGGCAGTGCAGTCATTCAGGCAACCATTCCCAGCGCGCGCGCAGCGTCTTCACGTAAACGTTCGGGGCTACCAAGCAGTTGCCGGTTAGCACCAATGCGCTTAAACCAGTAGTGCAGCCCAACTAAATCGGTAAAACCCATACCACCATGGACCTCGGTTGCCGTTTTTGCGACAAACTGGCATACCTCGCTTAAGTGCGCCTTGGTGTGTAGCGCGTATTGCTCTGCCTCTTCGGTAGTTTGCGCATCTGCCGAATAACCGGCGTACCAGACCATGGCGCGGCAGGGTTCAAGCCCGGCGGCCATCTCAGCACACATGTGTTTGACGGCCTGAAAGGAGGCGATCACGCGATTGAATTGCTCCCGCTGCAGTGCGTAGGCGACGGCCTGATCGAGCATGTTTTGCGCCGCGCCCAGACTGTCTGCCGCGAGTATAACGCGGCCTGCATTGAGCACTTTGGTGACCTGTTCTTGCGTACAGGCGAGCGGCTCTGCGACGACGTTGTCGAAATTGAGCTCGCCAATTTTGCGGGTCTTGTCTACGGTGTCGAACGGCTTGCCGTGGAGGCCCGGTGCGTTCGCTTCGACAATGTGCAAAGCGCCGCTGGTATCGCCAATGAGATAAATGTCGGCATCGAAGTCGAGCACAAACATGGCGCGACCACTCAGCTTGCCGTTCTTTGCAGATACGCCTGCGCCTTTGCGCGCACCGGTAAGTTCGCTAACGGCTGCGCCCGCAGTTATTTCACCAGCGGCGAGTTTGGGTAACCAGCGATCTTGTTGCTCTGCACTACCACCTAACATGAGCGCCTGCGGCACCATTACTACACTTGCAACAAAGGGCATGGGTGCTGTGCCGTGGCCGAGTGCTTCAGCGATCAGGGCGGCGTCGAGTAACCCCAGGCCAACGCCGCCGTGGTCCTCGTCAATCATAAGCGCCGTGATGCCCATGCTGCCGAGTCCGTTGCGTAGGGTTGCACCGTCGTCGTCGCCGTTCGCAAAGTCACGGACCTTGTCCAGTGGATACTGCTCGGTTAAAAACCGCTTAACGCTGTCTTGCAGCAGGGTTTGTTCTTCTGAAAGCCCAAATTCCATAACTACGCAGCTCCTTTATTAGCGGGATTAGCGGGGGCGGTAACTTTGGGCTCGCGTGGCATCCCCAGGCCACGTTCGCTGATGATGTTCTTTTGAATCTGTGAAGTACCACCGCCGATAATCAAACCCAGGAAGTACATGTACTGGTACTGCCAGGAGCCGTTGCCACGCAGATGCTCGTTGGTTTTGCCGTAGGCCAGGCCAATTTCGCCCATGGCATCGATAGCAAGGGCTTCAAGTTCGTGGCGCAATTCGGTGCCCTGCAGCTTCGTCACCATGCCAGCGAGCTGACTGTCGCCGGTTTTATTAATGTTGTTACTCAACAGACGCAAGTCGTTGCACTTTGCTGCCATGACGCGCCCGGTGATTTTCATAAGGCGGTCGCGAAAAGATGGAATGTCGATGACCCGCGTGCCATCGACAGTTTCAGTTTCGAGTAGCTCTACCAGCCCATTCAAACGGTGTTGCATTGCATTCGGATCAGCCAGTGAACCGCGCTCGTGTTTCAGAATGGTGTTTGCCACCTTCCAGCCTTCGCCGCGCGAACCCACGATTTGATTTTTGGGTACGCGCACATCGGTGAAAAACACTTCGTTAAAGTTGGCGTCGCCGGTCATGTCAACCAGGGGGCGAATCTCGATGCCCGGGGTGTCCATGGAGAACAGTAAAAACGAGATGCCCTGATGTTTGGGGGCATCGGGTTCAGTACGCACCAGACAGAATATCCAGTCGGCCAGGTGAGCGGTGCTGGTCCAGATTTTTTGGCCGTTGATCACCCACTCATCGCCGTCGAGGACGGCGGCTGTGCGCAAAGCGGCCAGGTCGCTACCGGCGCCGGGTTCGGAATAGCCCTGACACCAGAGCATTTCGCCCTGCAGCGTCGGGCGGATGAACTGCTGTTTTTGCTCTTCGGTGCCAGACTCGAGCAAGGTCGGAACCAGCATGGAAATGCCTTGTCCACCCATGCCCGGATGGGTGCGGGTGCGGGCGAATTCTTCCGCAATGATGCGCGATTTTAGAATATCCGGCGTGCCCCCGTGGCCGCCATACTCGGCAGGGATGGTGCGGGCAAAATAGCCGGCGTCGATGAGCGTTTTTTGCCAGTTAATCGCTTCTGCTGAGCGCAGGGCCGGGTTCTTTGGCGCGGTATCTTTGTGCTTGGCTAAAAATTCTGCGACTTCGCTGCGAAAATCGTCGTATTCCGCCCCATAGGACAGGTCCATGGTCTCTCCTGCGTTATGCCTTCTTGCCAGTGAATGGTGCCTACCCGGTTGCCCAGTGGCAATACGTTGACCGCGACTAAACTGTGCTTGGCTGCTTGCGGCGCTTTAAAAGCACTCGCGAGCCGCGCAAACTGCGTAGGGCCCGATGCGGGCAAACATAGCGGGACAACGAGGGAGCATCATGAAAGACCACACTATTGCGATTCACGCAGGCTACGAGAAAGACGGCACCAATGCGGTGACACCACCCATTCATCAGACGGTGGCGTATGAGTTCGACGACGCCCAGCACGGGGCCGACCTGTTTAATCTGGCGGTGCCCGGTAATATCTACTCGCGAATCATGAACCCTACCTGTGATGTCCTGGAGCAACGTGTCGCTCAGCTAGAAGGGGGAGTTGGGTCGCTTGCTTTGTCGGCGGGCAGTGCCGCCATCCACTACGCCATTCTCAATATTGCTTCTGCCGGTGACAATATCGTGACAACACCGCAGCTCTACGGCGGTACCTACACACTGTTCGCCCATATGTTCCCCGACATGGGCATAGAGGTGCGGTTTGCAGAGGACGATTCGCCCGCGGCCATCGAGAAGTTAATCGACGCCAAAACCAAAGCGGTGTTCATGGAGACTATAGGTAATCCGGCGGGCAACATCGTGGATATTGCCGCGCTTGCGAAAGTGGCCCGTGCCCAGGGTGTGTGCACCATTGCCGACAACACCGTAGCGACCCCTGCATTGTTGAAGCCCTTTGAGCACGGCATCGACATTGTTGTGCATTCGCTGACCAAATACATGGGCGGCCACGGTACCTCGTTGGGCGGCATTATTGTCGACTCCGGGAAGTTTCCATGGGCCGAACATGCCGAGCGTTATCCTGGGCTAAACACGCCCGAAGCGTCTTACCACGGTGTGGTTTATACCGAGGCTTTAGGTGCTGCAGCGTACATCGGGCGGGCCCGTACCGTGCCTTTGCGCAATACTGGTGCTTGCTTGTCGCCAATGAATGCATTTTTGCTGTTGCAGGGTATTGAGACCTTGCCCCTGCGCATGGAACGACACTGTGAAAACGCGCTGGCAGTTGCGCAGCATCTTGGCAATCACCCTAAAGTCGAGTGGGTAAACTTTGCGGCATTGCCGGGCGACAAGTATCACTCTCTCGCGCAGCAATACATGGGCGGCAATGCCTCGGGCATCATGACCTTTGGCGTTAAAGGCGGGTTTGATGCGGGCGTTGCGTTCTACGACAAGCTGGGGATTTTCAAGCGGTTGGTGAACATTGGCGATGCCAAGTCGCTCGCTTGCCATCCGGCCTCAACGACACATCGGCAGTTGACCGAAGACGAACTAAAACAGGTTGGCGTGAGTCCCGAAATGATTCGCTTGTCGGTGGGCATTGAGGCGATCGAAGATCTGCTGGCTGATCTGGATCAAGCCCTGGGTTAGACCCTGGTGGGTTGCAGGTTAGGCGAGCCGTGCTAACTCTTCGCGCCGCACCAAATGCCGTAGCGTTGTGCCGCGCGCGTAGCGTTCGATCTCGCCGACCACCTGGTCGGCCAGGCGTTGAATTTCCGTACCCAGTGAGCCTGCGATGTGGGGCGTAAGGAACAGATTTGGCAGGTCGAACAGCGGCGAGTCGGTGGGTAGATCATCCGGCTCGGTGGTGTCCAGCCAGGCGTACAGGCGGCCAGCGGACAATTCTTCGATGAGGGCATCCTGATCGATCAGGGCGCCACGACTGGTGTTGATCAGCGTTGCACCGTCTTTCATTAATGCGAGTTCGCGTGGGCCGAGCATATGCCGGGTGTCTTCGAGCAGGGGCGCATGCAGTGAGACCACATCAGACTGCGATAGCAATTCTGATAACCCCACTTTGGTGGCTTTCATGTCGCGTGCTTGCAAGGGGGAGACGTAGGGATCGTACAGCAACACCCGGCAATCAAATGGCTTTAACAGGTCGATCACCAGGCGACCCACGTGGGAGGCGCCGATGATGCCAATCGATTTCTTGTAGTTACCCACATTGGGCGCTTCTTCGGTCCAGGGTGCGCGATTGACGCGTTCGGTCAGGTAGAGTTCTCTAAGTTGCACAACGCGCTTGTTGGCCATAAGAATGGCAGCCAGCGTGAATTCGGCAACGGGTTGAGCGTTGGCGGCAACCGCATTGGTGACCTTGATGCCACGGCGCCATACGTCTTCGTCGATAAAGCCTTTTACGCTGCCCGCCATGTGCGCGATGAGCTTCAGCCGGGGAAATTGCTCGGCGAGCTCGGTGGTGATGCGTGGACAACCCCAGCTTGTAATCATGACTTCCAGGTGATTGCACTGATCACGCAGATCGAGCGGTGAGCGGACAGGGTTGTGCCCCAGCAAATTGCAGGCGCTGTCGAGTCTGTCCATGTGATCGGGCCGCAGCAGTTCATCGCGAACAACAGGATGCATAACGAGTGCGGTAACCGGAGATTTGAGCATCGTTTTCTCCCGCAGGCAGGAAGAATACCGCATAATTTTCCCAGACAGAAAAAGCCGGATAAAAGTCAGGTAATGGAGACGTCTTTTGAGTGATTCCAGTTCGCATCCAGAACGCCCCGAAAACACAAACACCATGGCCGCCAAACAACGCCAGATGTTCGAAACCATGGCGCGCATGCAAGACGAGCATAACTGCCAGGTGCATCCGCAATGGCGCGAGCAAGGCTATGAGTATTATCGGGCCATTTGGGTCGAGTGCGCTGAGCTGCTCGACCATTACGGGTGGAAATGGTGGAAGCACCAAACGCCAGACCTTGAGCAATCCCGCCTTGAGCTGGTTGATATCTGGCATTTTGGTTTGTCGGAGCTTATTCGCGCGCAAACGCCGCCGGATCGTGCGCTGGCCGCGTTCGCGAGCCTGCCCGATGCTGGCAGTGACTCAGCGAACAGCCAGGAAGGGGCGGCGGGCGACGCCGAAAGCTTCCGGGTCGCTGTAGAGGAGCTGGCCAGCCAGACACTCGCAACCAGGAGTTTTCCGCTGGATGCGTTTGTGGCTGCACTCCGGGTACTACCGATGAGTTACGCCGAGTTGTTTGCGTTGTATATGGGTAAGAACGTACTAAACCGGTTTCGCCAGACACACGGGTATAAGGAAGGCACCTATCGCAAGCTCTGGGGTGGGCGCGAAGATAACGAGCACCTTATGGAGGTAGTGGCGGAAGTGCCGGTTGGCTCGAGCAGCTACGTGGACCGACTTTTTTCGGCGTTAGAGGCCCGGTATTCGGCGGCGGATCCGCATTCTTCGAGTTAAAACCCGCCAGCGAACCGCCAGCACCAAAACAGAGTTAAAAAATATCCAATAAAAACAATTGGTTAGAATCCTTAGCAAAATCTTCGGAAAATTTTCGGAATTTACTTGCTGATCTAGAGAATTTCCGAGTGACAGACGTTCATTTTTCTTCCATTTTTCAATGGGTTTCCCTAGAATGCGCGGCAATTGGATTTGTACCAATCTCAGATCCTTAGATGGAGAGAGCAGTTGCTGACCACAAGTCATTTGTAGCCGCTGCCCATACTTTTAGATTGGGAAAGAATTGAAACAACACAACTCACTGCAACCCGGTTATCACCGGGATTCAGAAAACACACGGGGAATAACTATGTACGTTGGATCAGACGATCCCATGCAAGAAATTCTTGAACCGTCGCTAGACGCAGGTTCCAGAACGCTTCGCATGGTCGTGTCAGGTGTCATTGCAGGGTCAATGATGACCGTAGCGGTGGCTCCTTTTGCTGCTTTTGCACAGGATGCAGATGACGATGAAGACGAAGTAATTGAAGAGGTTGTAGTTACGGGCTCACGCTTGAACGTCAACCCAAACCTGACGTCTGCTAATCCGGTGCTGTCCGTCGGCGTTGAGGCGATCGAAGCTCGCGGTATCGTGAACATTGAAAATTTGACGAACTCGTTGCCGCAGATTACGGCACAGCAGACAACGGCACAGTCAAACGGCGCAAGCGGTACCACGCAGCTCGACCTTCGTGGCCTGGGTGCCAATAGAACCTTGAGCCTGATCGACGGTCGACGCCTGCCTTACGGTGACTCAAATTCACCTGCGGTGAACACTGATCTGATTCCAACCAGACTTGTAGAACGTGTGGATGTGGTTACTGGTGGTAACTCTGCTGTATACGGTTCTGACGCTGTAACGGGTGTGGTCAACTTCATCCTCAAAGACGACTTTGAAGGCGTTGAGTTGGACGTTCAATATGGTTTTCACCAGAGCGGTAATAACCGGTCAAGTCTGGAAGAAGTTCTGCAAGTGAATGAGCAGCCGATTCCTGGCAGCACAACTGACGGAGACGGGATCACAGTTTCGCTGACACTCGGCGCAAACCTCGGCGATGGCCGTGGTAACGTCGTGTTCTTTGGTTCGTATCAGAACGTAGACGAAGTCGTCGGCGCCGACCGTGTGGGCTCTGCCTGTACGCTGGGTAGTG
>CAZSYU010000054.1:11566-25743 GCA_964611345.1 uncultured Pseudomonadales bacterium | reverse complement strand
GTCCCATTGTTATCAACGATATACATCATGTTGACAATGGGACTTATGGTTTAACTAAGGGCCAGTTCTCCGCCACCAATGACCTCGGTTCAACCTCCAAGAAAGGTGTGGCAAACCTCTACTCGCCCATTGATCTGGCAAGCCTCGCATTGCAGTTGGGGGCGGGCTTTGTCGCGCGCAGTTTCTCGGGTGACAAGCGCCAGCTGGTGCCGCTGATCAAGGCGGCGCTGCTGCATCCCGGTTTCGCCTTTATCGATGTAATCTCGCCGTGTGTTGCCTTTAACAACCACAACGGTTCGACCAAGAGTTATGAGCACACCCGCGGTCATACTGGCAGCGTGGTCGACGCGGATCTGATTCTTGATCATGCGGAGATCACCGCAGACTACGCACCAGGCGCTGTTGAAGATGTCAAAATGCCTGACGGTTCTACCCTGCGTTTAAACAAGCTCGACGAAAACTATGACCCGCGAGACCGGGTAGCTGCGCTCTCGCACGTGCAGCAGAAAGCGCAGGAAGGCGAGGTGGTCACTGGATTGTTGTACGTTGACCCTGATGCCAGCGACACCCACAGTGTATTGAATACGCCAAAGGCGCCCCTGAATTCGCTGAGTGAAACCGAGCTCTGTCCCGGCAATGGCGCACTTGCGAGCATTAATGCAGGTCTTCGTTAGGCAGATCCGCAGCAGAGCGGGCCTTATTTGGGCTAGATTTGTCGACAGCCATCGCGAAAGGCGAACCTGGGTCGGCCGCACTTCACAATTTACTACAAGTTAAGGTGGTACCACTTGTAGGACTGACCAAGTGCTTCGATAATAATTGCGCTCGCCTGACGACGCCCCGTTAAACCGACAGAAAAGAGAGGAAGCGCAGTGGCCCTACCTAACCTAGAGGACTACTTCCCCGATTGGAAAGAGCGTGAAGCTCTGGCCGAAGCCATGATCCCGTTGATTGGCCGGCTCTACCGCAGCAACGTTGTAACTTATTGTTATGGCAGAGCACTTTACAATCAAAACGTTACGCAGATTATGAAGACGCATCGCTATGTGCGTCAGATCGCTGAGAACGAACTGTCCGAGTTCGAGAGCTATCCCATTCTGGAGGCACTGTCGCAACTCGATCTGGGTCCTTCCCATCTCGACATTGGCAAACTCGCCACGCACTTCATGGAAGAGACTGCCACCACCAATATCACTCCGCTTGAGTTTGTGAAGCGCGAGTGTGTTGATGTGATCGGCCGCCACGTGCCGCCCATCGCCGAGCCGCAGGACGTTGTATTGTTTGGCTTTGGTCGTATTGGTCGTTTGCTGGCTCGCTTACTGATTGAGAAGACCGGGTCTGGTTCCCAGTTGCTGCTGCGCGCGATTGTCGTTCGCAAAGGTGGTGAGAACGATCTGGTAAAACGCGCGAGCTTACTGCGGCGCGACTCTGTGCATGGCACCTTTCAGGGTACCTTGCGGGTTGATGAAGAAAACAGCTGCATCATCGCCAACGGCAACGTGATTCGCGTGATTTACGCGAACGGTCCCGATCAGGTGGACTACGAGTCTTACGGTATTAAAAACGCGATCATCATCGATAACACCGGTGTCTGGCGCGACCAGGATGGTCTCGGTTTGCACTTAAAGAGCAAGGGTGCTGCCAAGGTTATCTTGACGGCGCCTGGGAAGGGTGACATCAAGAACATCGTGTCTGGTGTTAACTCAAACCAGTTACTCGAAGATGACTCGATTGTTGCGGCTGCCTCGTGCACAACCAACGCCATTGTGCCGGTGCTCAAAGCAGTAACGGAAGAGTTTGGCCTTGATCACGGCCACATGGAATCGATCCACAGCTACACCAATGACCAGAATCTGATTGATAACTATCACAAGAAGCCGCGCCGCGGTCGCGCCGCGCCCTTGAATATGGTGATCACTGAAACCGGTGCATCCAAGGCAGTGGTCAAGCTGCTGCCTGAGCTGGACGGCAAGCTGTCGGGCAACGCGATTCGTGTGCCCACACCTAATGTGTCGCTGGTTATCCTGAATCTCTCGCTGCAGAAAGAGACCACCAAGGAAGAGCTGAACGGCTACCTGCGTGATACCGCATTGAACTCCGGTTTACAGCGGCAAATTGACTACACCAACTCACCAGATGCTGTCTCGTCGGACTTCGTCGGTTCGCGCCATGCCTGCATCGTTGACGCCACTGCAACTCTGGTTGATGGCAAACATGTTGTGATGTACGTCTGGTACGACAACGAGTTTGGCTACGCCTGTCAGGTGGTGCGGCTGGTGCAGAAATGGGCAGGCATTCGCTATCCCATGATACCCGGTGATGTTGCAACGACCGGCTTTGACCTCGGTTGTCAGCCCAAGCAGGTAAGTGGTGGCTAGGACATATCTTTGTCCGGGTTAGGGCGTAGACCCCACCCCTAGGTACCTCAAAAGGGGCCGGAAGCGCCTAGCGCGCTGTTCTGAAGTTCCGACCCCGCACCCCTGATTTCCCGGGCCTTAGTCCCGCTTTCCTGCCGCTTTCCTGCCTTAGCCAGTTTTCCGGTTTTCCATGGCCATCGCTGTGGTATTCGCTGTGGGCCGCCACTATAATTTGCGCGGCCTGAGCGGGGGGGTCCTGCCCAGCCCATCACCGCGTTGCCGTGAAGAGCCGGCAACTAACGTTTCAGCGGCGTCTGCCCGGCAGCGTCAAGAAACGGCAGGAACAGTTAGACACCTATGATTAGTATCAAGAAAGGGCTCGATCTACCCATTGGCGGTGCGCCGGTGCAGAGCCTGGGCGACGCCAAAAACCCTCGCACAGTTGCGGTGTTGGGGCCTGACTATATCGGCATGAAACCCACGATGGCGGTGCGTGAAGGCGACCGGGTCAAGCGTGGGCAAGAAATATTCTCCGACAAGAAAACCCCTGGCGTTATCTTCACCGCGCCTGCGGCGGGCACCATTAGTGCGATCAACCGCGGTGCCAAGCGCGCGCTTGAATCTGTGGTTATCGATGTGGCAGGGGATGAGGCTGAGCGCTTTGACAGCAGCCAGGCGCATGACCGCGACGGAGTAGAAAACGTACTTGTCGCGTCGGGCTTGTGGACGGCTCTGCGCACCCGGCCGTTCAGCAGGGTGCCGGAACTGGGTAGCGCCCCCCATTCGATTTTCGTGAACGCGATGGATACCAATCCGCTGGCGGCGGATCCATTGATTGTTATCAATGAGCGCTCCGAGGCCTTTACAGCAGGGCTCGATGGGCTGGCCAAACTGACCGAAGGCAAGGTGTTTATTTGCCACGAGGCCGGTAAGTCGGTGCCCACCGGAACTGATCCCAAACTCACCCCAGCTGAATTTGCTGGTATTCACCCTGCCGGCTTGCCGGGCACACACATTCATTTTCTCGACCCGGTGAGCGCCAGCAAAACCGTGTGGACCGTTGGCTATCAAGACGTGATCGCCATTGGCCATCTGTTGCTTACGGGTGATCTCGACAGCTCGCGCGTGGTTGCACTTGCGGGCCCCGGCGTTAGCTCACCGCGGCTGATTCGTACTCTGGTTGGTGCATCGCTCGAAGAACTGGCCGCTGGCGAACTTGTTGAAGGCGAACAACGGGTAATCTCTGGTTCTGTGTTTGCAGGCCATACTGCCCGCGGCGGGTTGGCGTTTCTTGGCCGCTACCATAATCAGGTGTCAGTGCTGCCTGAGGATCGTGCGCGCTACTTCCTGGGTTACCTCACACCGGGTGCCAACACGCACTCAGTGTTTCCCGCGTTTCTGTCGTCCTGGCTCGGCAAGAAGAAGATCGACTTTACGACGACCACCAATGGCAGTACCCGCGCCATGGTGCCGATTGGCACCTATGACCAGGTAATGCCGATGGATATTCTGGCGACCCAACTGATGCGTTCGTTGCTGGTTGGGGATATCGAACGCGCTATAAATCTTGGTTGTCTTGAGCTCGATGAAGAAGATGTTGCGCTGTGCACCTACGCCTGTCCCGGCAAATACGAGTACGGCCCGGTGTTGCGCCAGCTACTCAACCAAATTCAAAAGGAGGGCTAGCGATGGGTCTTCGGAGTATTCTCGACAGCATCGAGCCGCACTTTGAGAAGGGCGGCAAACTCGAAGCGCTGTATCCGGCTTACGAAGCCATAGACACCGCGCTGTACACCCCAGATACAGTGACCGCCGGGGCGTCGCACATTCGCGATGGCCTGAACTTAAAACGCATCATGATTACTGTGTGGGCGGTGGCCTTCATTCCTGCGCTGGCCGGTGCCTGGTCGGTGGGCTATCACGCCAACAGCGCAATGGCTGAGGTTGGCCTCACCGAACTCAATGACTGGCGCGGGTTCTTTATTGGCGCGCTTACCAGCTACGACCCAAGTAGTGTCTGGGACTGCGTGATACACGGGCTGGCGTACTTCATTCCGCTCTACATTACCGTGTTCATGGCTGGCATTTTTGTTGAGATCTGGTTTGCCTCCAAGCGTGGTCATGAGGTTAACGAGGGCTTCTTCGTGACCTCAATTTTGTTCACGTTGACCCTGCCTGCGGGCACCCCCTTATGGATGGCCGCTGTAGGCATTGTGTTTGGCGTAGTTATTGGCAAAGAGGTGTTTGGCGGTACCGGCAAGAACTTCCTTAACCCGGCGCTCACTGGCCGTGCGTTTCTGTACTTCGCCTATCCCGCGCAGATGTCTGGTGACGCGGTATGGGTGGCAGTCGACGGTTACACCATGGCGACACCACTGGGTGACGCCGCGGCAGGCATCGAAAATTCTGTCAGCTGGCTGAGCGCCTTTATGGGCAACTTGCCGGGTTCATTTGGCGAAACTTCAACGCTTGCGATTTTACTGGCCGGCGCCATCTTGCTGCTGACTCGCATTGCCTCCTGGCGCGTGATGCTCGGTATCGTTATCGGCACGGTAGCCACCACGCTGCTGTTTAACCTGATCTCGTCGGATAACCCCATGTTCGCCATGCCCTTCTACTGGCACTTCGTGCTGGGTGGGTTCGCATTCGGCACGGTCTTTATGGCGACCGACCCGGTGTCAGCAGCCATGACCGATCGTGGCCGATTGTATTACGGCATTCTCATCGGCGTGATGTGTGCGCTGATTCGGGTGGTTAACCCGGCTTTTCCGGAGGGTATGATGCTCGCGATTCTGTTCGGCAATCTCTTTGCGCCCTTGATCGACCACTTTGTCGAACAGGCAAACATAAAACGGAGGCTTGCTCGTGTCTGAGTCAAACTTCAATAAAGACAGTCTTAAAAACACACTGATTGTTGCGATCGGCCTGTGTCTGGTCTGTTCCATTCTGGTGTCGTTGTCGGCGGTTGCACTGCGGCCCCAGCAAAAAGCCAACAAGGAACTCGACCAGAAGCAAAACGTGCTGCGGGCAGCGGGCCTGCTGCCTTCTGACGCTGTGGTTGATGCGCAGGGGCGGGACGTTGCTGAAATTTTTGCCTCCTTCGAAGCCCGGGTGATTGACCTTGCGACGGGCGATTACGTTGAAGGCGTTGATGCAGAGACCTTTGATCCGATTCGGGCGGCAAAAGATCCGGCTGCGTCGGCTGCACTGACCAAAGAAGAAGATATGGCGACGCTTGGGCGCCGCGAAAATCACTCGCTGGTGTACCTGAAGCGCGATGCCAACGGCCAGCTCGAGAAACTGGTGATGCCGGTGCGTGGCTATGGCCTGTGGGGCACCTTATTTGGTTACCTCGCTCTCGAAGGCGACGTTGAGACCATCGCGGGCCTCGGGTTCTACTCCCACAAAGAAACCCCTGGACTTGGCGGCGAAGTCGACAATCCCAAGTGGAAGGCAGCCTGGCCAGGCGTCCAGCTCTATGACGCAGACGGCCTGCCCGCCATCAGCCTTGTAAAATCACGCGCACCACAAGGCTCAGCAAGTGCCCGGCACGAGGTGGATGCACTGTCTGGTGCCACCTTTACTACCAAGGGTGTTGAAAACATGGTGCGGTACTGGATGGGTGAGGGCGGCTTTGGTCCTTATCTGAAGAAATTGAAGGCGGGAACGATCTGATGGCGAGTGCTAAAGAGGTCCTTGTAGACCCGATTTTTAATAACAATCCGATTGCCCTCCAGGTGCTGGGCATTTGCTCGGCTCTGGCGGTAACGGTGCAGATGTCGACCACACTGGTGATGTGTTTGGCCGTGATCTTTGTGACCACCATGTCGAGCTTTCTGGTATCGATTGTTCGTAACGTGATTCCCACCAACATCCGCATCATCGTGCAGATGACCATTATTGCGAGTCTCGTGATACTGGTTGATCAGGTGCTGCAGGCGGTGGCCTATGACATCTCGAAGAGCATGTCGGTGTTCGTGGGTTTGATTATTACCAACTGCATTGTGATGGGGCGGGCGGAAGCCTTTGCCATGCAAAACCCACCCTTACTGTCGGCCATCGATGGCCTGGGTAACGCGATTGGTTATAGCCTGCTGCTAATTCTGGTGGCGCTGATTCGCGAGCCTCTGGGGTCCGGTACATTGCTTGGCTATGAAATCATGCCTTTAGTTGCAAACGGCGGCTGGTATCAGCCTAACGGCATGATGCTGTTGTCACCCAGTGCGTTCTTCATTATTGGCGGTTTGATCTGGGCATTACGGTCGTGGAAGACCGATCAGGTTGAGGCGCCGGAGTATCAGATCGCGCCTAATACCCAGTACCGGGAGGCCTTGTAATGCTTGAGCAATACCTTGGCCTGTTTGTGCGCGCCATCTTCATCGAAAACATGGCGCTCACGTTCTTTCTGGGCATGTGTACCTTTATCGCGATCTCGAAAAAGATCTCCACCGCCATCGGCCTCGGTGTGGCTGTGGTAGTTGTGCTTGGCATTACCGTGCCTGCGAACAACCTCATCTATACCTACTTTCTGAAAGAAGGGGCAATGAGCTGGATAAGTGAAGACTTTGCCAGCGTTGATCTGAGCTTTCTGACTTTTCTAGCCTACATCGGCGTGATTGCGGCAATGGTGCAAATCCTCGAGATGTTTCTCGATCGGTTTGTGCCGGCGCTGTACAACGCACTGGGCGTGTTTCTGCCGCTCATTACAGTGAACTGCGCGATCCTTGCGGGCTCGCTGTTTATGGAAGAACGCGACTACGGCTTTGGTGAGAGTGTGGTGTTTGGCCTTGGTGCAGGGGTTGGCTGGGCGTTGGCGATCACGGCACTGGCTGGCGTGCGGGAAAAACTCAAGTACAGCGATGTGCCGGAAGGCTTGCGTGGCCTTGGCGTGACTTTCATCTGCGTCGGCCTGTTGTCGTTGTGTTTTATGTCGTTCGGCGGCATCGATATTTAGGTCTGGGTACAGACGCAGGAGAATCCGGGATGTTTGGAACCACAGTTATGCTCGGCATTGTGATGTTTACGCTCACAGTGTTGTTTCTTGTAATGGTGATTCTGTTTGCGCGCTCGAAGCTGGTGGCCTCGGGTGACGTAACCATCGAGATAAACGGTGATCCTGAAAAGCAGGTTGTTGTGCCCGCCGGCGGCAAGCTGCTGAACACGCTGGCTGATCAAGGTGTGTTCCTGTCGAGCGCTTGTGGCGGCGGTGGCACCTGCGCTCAGTGTCGTTGTCAGGTAAACGATGGCGGCGGCACGATCTTGTCTACTGAGGAAGGCCACTTTACCCGCGGCGAGATTCGGGAGAACTGGCGTTTGTCGTGCCAGGTGGCGGTAAAGCAGGACATGAAGATCGAGATTCCCGAAGATGCCTTTGGCGTTAAGCGCTGGGAATGCGAGGTGATCTCCAACAACAACGTGGCGACCTTTATTAAGGAGCTGACACTGGGCCTGCCCGAAGGTGAAGAAGTGGCGTTCCGCGCCGGTGGCTTTGTGCAGCTCGAGATTCCACCCTATGAGCTCGACTACAAAGAGTTTGACGTTGAAGAGCAGTACCATGGCGACTGGGATCGCTTTGGGGTTTGGGACCATCACGCCAAGGTAGATGACGTCACCATTCGGGCGTATTCCATGGCGAACTATCCCGAAGAAAAGGGCATTTTGAAGTTCAACATTCGGATCGCCTCACCGCCTCCGGGCATGGATGTGCCGCCAGGCGCCATGTCGAGCTATTGCTTTAACTTAAAACCCGGCGACAAGCTCACCGTGTTCGGCCCCTACGGCGATTTCTTCACCAAAGAAACACCAGCGGAAAAAATCTGGATTGGTGGTGGTGCAGGTATGGCGCCATTGCGCTCGCAGATTTTTGACGAGCTGAAGCGGAAGAAAAACGCTGACGTGAAAATGAGCTACTGGTACGGAGCGCGGTCCCTGACCGAGATGTTCTATCAGGATGAGTTTGATGTGCTGGCTGACCAGTACGACAACTTCGACTGGCATGTCGCGCTGTCGGACCCGTTGCCAGAGGACAACTGGGATGGCGAAACCGGGTTCATCCACAATGTGGTGCTCGAGAACTACCTGAAAGATCACCCCAACCCCGAAGACTGCGAGTATTACCTGTGTGGCCCGCCACCCATGATCGCCGCGGTGCTCACCATGCTGGATGATCTGGGTGTGGAACCTGAGAACATCCTGCTTGATGACTTCGGTGGATAGCCCAGAGGGTTAGCACATGAACCGGGTCACACAGCGCGGCCCGGTAGCCTATGCCTTGCTTGCGTCGCTGCTGGCGCACGCCTGTGGACTGGCCTGGTTGTTGACGCGACCGGAGCTGATTACACCCGCCGCGCCAGACAACGCCCTGAGTGTGGTGTTGCAGCGAGCGGAACCGCCTGCTGCAGAAGATCCCGAACCCGCTCCCGAACCAGACCAGCCGCCGCAGCCAGAAGTTGCGCAACAACCCAAGCCTGCAGTAGAAACCGCGGTTGCCGTTGAAGCGCCCGTAGCGGCTGAGCCGGAACCAACGACGCGCCCCAGGCTCAACCTGAGTCGGCCCAAAGACTGGGATGCACTTGCCACAGAATCACCCGAGGCGCTAACCAGCTTCGGCTTCAAAAACTCTAATCGCCGGGCCATTGCGCAACGTCAGGAGGAGCGGGCGCGCACCCGCGTACTCACCCGTGCACAGCTTGCGCGGCTAGGGTTGCCTCAGGAAGATTATCGCCGCCGCACCGACGAGGGCGAAGAAGTGAAAACGGCCAAGGGCTGTTTTGTGAAACGCGTTGAGAATGGCCCCAACGGTCATTCTGAACGCTGGTGGCGTACGAAATGTCGCGATACCAAGGTGTCCGCGTGGCGGCGCGAGGTGCTTACCTTTGGCGCAGATCACCGGGTAGCTACCGACACGCCCGCCGATTTCGAGTCTCCTGATGCGGGTGTTGAACCCTAAATCGAATTGCTCTCCGCGGGCCTGCTGGGCATACTAAATTTAGAATTATCAACGCGTTATGGAGGGGAGCTTGAGCGCAGATTTATATGGCCACTTAAGAACGGTATGGGGCGAGTTTACGGGGCCTGGCGGTCCGTTTGAGGTTGTCACCCAGGACGTGCTGGGCGCGCCCACGCGCTGTTACGCCGCCGCGCCGCCCAGTGTTCGCGAGGTGTGGCTGTCTACCGTTCAGTTCGCCGAGCGTGACTACCTGATTTATAACGACGAGCGACTCACCTACGCGCAAACCCATCAACGGGTAGCGTCCATTGCTGCCTGGCTGAGCGCGCAAGGTGTTCAGCCGGGTGACCGGGTAGCCATTGCGATGCGCAACTACCCCGAATGGATGCAGTGCTACTGGGCCATTCTGTCTATGGGTGCGGTCTGTGTTGGCATGAACGCCTGGTGGGTTGGGGAAGAGGTGCGTTATGCACTCGAAGACTCGAAGCCCAAGGTGGTTATCTGTGACAGCGAGCGGCTCGAGCGACTGCAACCCATGCTGGGTGACTTCCCGCAATTACAGGTGGTTGCTGTGCGTTCTGATGGGGAGCTGCCCGATTCTGTAGTGTCCTTTGAAACTATGCTTGGCGCACCGGCGGAGTTACCGGCGGTTGCCATTGACCCAGACAGCGACGCCTGCATTTTTTATACCTCCGGCACCACAGGTCGACCCAAAGGCGCACAGCTTACCCACAGAGGTTGTGTTACCAATTTAATGAACCTGGCGTTTGGTGGCATGGTGCAGGCCCATGCAATAGCCCGGGCGAATGGCGAGGCGCCACCCAACCCTGATGATGCACCGGTGCCAGGCGTGATCATGACCACGCCGCTGTTCCACGTCACCGCCAATAACTGTGGCGCGTACGCGACCACCTTTGCCGGGGGCAAGCTGGTGCATACCTATCGCTGGGATGCCGGTGAGGCGCTGGAGTTGATTGAGCGCGAGCGTTTAACGTCCATAAGCGGAGTGCCCGTGATGGCCCGCGAACTCTTGATGCACCCCGATTTTGCAAAGCGCGACACCAGTTCGTTGTTGGGCATAAGCGGCGGCGGCGCGCAGTTTCAGCCGGATCTGGTCGACAAGGTCGACAAGCTGGGCAAGGGCGCACGGCCGAGCACCGGTTATGGCATGACCGAAACCTGCGGCATTATCACTTCCTTTGCGTCTGACTTTTTTGTCAACAAACCCAACAGTGCTGGCCCTGCGATGCCCACCTTTGAGGCGAAGTGTGTCGACGACGAAGGTAATGCATTGCCGACTGGCGAGCACGGCGAACTCTGGGTGCGCGGTGCACCTGTGATTAAGGGCTACTTGAACCGTCCTGAGGCAACCGCAGAGTCAATCACCGATCGCTGGTTGCACACCGGCGACGTTGCGCGCATTGACGAGGACGGTTGTATTTTTATTGTCGACCGCGTGAAAGACATGGTGCTGCGGGGCGGTGAAAACGTCTACTGTGCCGAGGTTGAAAACGCACTCTATAAGCACAAGGCCGTTTCCGAGTGCAGCGTGTTTGGCGTGCCGGATGATCGGCTCGGCGAAGAAGTTGGGGTCGCGCTGGTACTGGCCGAGGGTGCAGCGGCTACCCCGGACGAACTGCGGAAGCATTGCAGCGAGCTTATCGCCAAGCACAAGATACCGCGCTACATGTGGGTACAGACCGCGGCGTTACCGCGAAACGCCAGCGGCAAGTTTTTGCGTCGCGAGCTGAAAGACCAGCTCGCCATTGCGGATGCTGTATAAACCGCGGATGCCGTATAAACCTTAGCGGCCCTTAAACTCAGGGTCGCGTTTTTCCAGGAAGGACTTCATGCCTTCCTGAAAGTCTTCGCTTTGGAACAGTGGCAGCAGCTGCAGATACACGTGATGCACATGGTCGTCGAAGTTTTCGTCCATGCCCATGCGCATCATGCGTTTTGATGCCTGCACCGCCATAGGGGCGTTCTTCGCTACCTGCGCGGCCATGGTACGAGCGGCTTCGGCCACCTCGTTATGGCCGACCACGCTGTTCACCAGCCCATAGTCATCGCACTCGGGTGCGCTCAGCGTTTTGCCGGTGAATATAATCTCTGAAGCCTTGGCCCAGCCGATCATGCGGGGCAATAGCCAGGTGCCACCCGACTCGGGCACGATGCCGCGGGCCGTAAACGCGGCCGCGAGTTTGGCGTTGTCCGCCATGATGCGAATGTCGCAGCCCAGAGCCAGATCCATGCCGTAGCCAGCGGCGGAACCGTTCAGGGCGGCGATAGTGGGCGTATTGAGATTGTGCAGCACGGTGGGTGGTGTGTTGCGCAAATCGAGCGTGGGGTGCACGCGCTTGGCCTTCTTTTTTTCCTCTTTGTCACTACCGGGGCCAATATCACCGCCGGTGAGATCGAGCCCCGCGCAGAAGAACTTGCCAGCGCCAGTAATCACAATGGCGCGCACGTCTTCATCATGGTCGGCCTTTAACAGTAGCTCGCTCAACCCATTGAGCATACCTTGCGAAATGGTGTTGCGATGTTCAGGCCGATTAAGGGTCAGCGTGGCGATGTGGTCAGATACGTCGTACAGAACGTCAGTGGTACTCATTTGCCTTTGCCTCCGGGCATAAATTCTTCGTTCACGTCGTAGCCCGCCTCAGGCGGAATACACAGATAGTTACCATCGTCCCGGCGTTCTACCCAGGGCAGCACGGGGAAAGGTGGGCTGCCTGCGCAGCTTGTCATTACCTCTTCAACGCTTGCGTACTTTGCGAGTTTTTCAATATTACGCAAGGTGGGGAAGATGATGGTGCGTTTGCCCGCCTGAGCTTCTTCAAGAGCGACTCCCGGGCGAATCCACACGGAGTCCACCGACTCGTGCCCGTCATGCAACGCAAGATGATCGTCGGGGGCTGAGGCAGCAAAAAAGTGGGTATCGAAGCGCTTGGGCATCATTTCGGGGGTAATCCAGTGCGCAAAGTGCGCGAGGTTGCCGCACTGCAATACAAGGTTTTCCTGTTTAAGTAACTCCGCAAAGGTCATTTCATGATCGACAATGGGTTGCCGATACTTTTGCAGCGACGCAAGTTTGATGCCGTCGATCATGCTGCAGGTGGCAGCGTCGTTCGCGAGTAAAATACCGCATTCTTCAAAGGTTTCACGCAGGGCGGAAACTTCAGCGGCGAAGAGTTTGTCGTCTGGATTACCGCCGTCAGCAAGGTCGCGTAAATCTGTTTCGAAATCCTGCGGGTCAGCCTTACCACCAGGAAACACCAGGGCGCCGGAGGCAAAGTCGATCTGGTGGTGTCTTACCACCATAAACACTTCGAGCCCCTCAGGTCGATCGCGCAGTAATAGTACTGTCGCGGCTGGAACGATGGGAGCGGCTGTTTTTTTACTATCGGCTGACATCTTGAACTCGGTTTGTGCTGTTACAAGGTGAAACGGAAGTGACAATAAACACTTAGCGCCCTGCCACCCTACTAATGAAGGTGTCGAGTGTTGCAAGCTTTGCGTCGGTTGGTCCCAGGGTGAAGTCGGGCACGATCAGTTCATCGACACCAATGGCGGCGTATTCTTCAACAATCGTCTTTACTTCTTCTACGCTGCCAATAATGGCGGCTTGTTGCAGATCGGCAGCTTTCATCTTTTCTACAAAGGCCTGGTCGTCGCTCATAAACAGCAGGGCAACCGCCGAGCGCTGAATCTCTTTGGGGTCGCGCCCCAGTTTTTCACAGTGTTCATCAAGCACAGACATCTTGTGTTTTAATGTATCGACCGTTCCCCACACGTTCCATTCAGTAGCATGCTCGGCAGTGATGCGCAGGGTGACTTTTTCGCCACCACCGCCAACCATCAACGGCATGGGTGACTGCACAGGCTTGGGTTCCAGAGATGCATCACTCAACTGATAGTACTTACCCGCGAAATTGGCTTTGGTATCGCGGTAGAGGGCGTTGATGACCTGGCAGGCTTCATCCAGCCGGGCCAGACGTTCCGGCACAGTATAGAAATCGAGTCCGTACTGGGTATGCTCATTTTCTTGCCAACCGGAGCCCAGTCCAAGCACAACCCTGCCGCCACTAATGTGGTCGAGCGTGGCGGCCATCTTGGCCAGTACGGCAGGGTGCCGATAGGTGTTACCGCTAACGAGAGTGCCAATGCGCAGGCGCGGCACGGTCGCGGCGATGGCAGACAGAGTGGTCCATGCTTCGGGCCAGGGGACGCTCGTGTCTTCGGCGTTGGGCATGAAGTGGTCGGCGTACCAAAACCCATCCCAGCCGGTGCGTTCCACGTGCTGCGCGAGCGCTAGAACATCGGCGTACGATTGGCTTGGATTAGGCCAAAAACTGAATCTCATTGTTGTCTCCCCTTGGCCATTGATGTTCGCTTATACGGGGGGCTATGGCAAACTGGTCGCGCTCGCTCTCTCTCAGATGCCCCAACCGATGCCCCAAAAAGAAACTAAGAAAGTCACGCTCTCTGAGCATTGGAATACAGAACTGCCACGGGTACCGGTGATTATGCTGGTGCTGGATTTTCACTTGCACGGCTGCCAGTCGTTGAAAGAAAAACGCACGCGTCTGCACGGGTTGCGCCAGCGCTTTGGCAAAAGCACGGCTGTGGCCGTTGCGGAATGCGGCCATCAAAACGAGCACGGCCGAGCTCAGTGGAGTTTTGTGGCCACTGCCGCTGACTCGCGGGTCGCACAGCGTGCCCTGCAGGAAATAGAAGACTATGCGGCTCAGTCGGTAGATGCGGAGTTGATTGCTGTGCGCTTATTTGAACTGAACTGATGGTAGGGGGTTGGTCCGGACGGGATGCGCTCACCATGCTCGGCGCACTCGCGATAGTCATTGCGCTTGCAG
>CAZSYU010000054.1:0-11466 GCA_964611345.1 uncultured Pseudomonadales bacterium | reverse complement strand
GCGCTTGCAGTCACGCGAGCGATTTAAGAGCATTGGCATATGAATGTTCTAGTTACCATTCTTATGGTTGTGGCGTGGTTCGGCGTCGTCTTCTGGCGCCGCTCTGTAACCCGGCGCAAGCGCTGGTTGCGGCGGCTGAATTTGCCGGGCACCTGGAACTGGCAAGACGGCGACAGTTCGCTGAGTCTGTCTGGTGAACTCTCGGCGGGTAGCTATTTACTGCGTGAAGCGGGCACACAAAGCTCGGGACGCTGGCGATTGCTTGGCCATTCTTTGGAGCTGTTTTCTACCCGGGGCGATCTTCAGCTGGGTCAGGGAGAATCATACGTGTTTGATGTCCGGCGGTTTGATACAGGCACGCTCGGGCTTGATGCGCCGGGGCGCGAGAAGCGGGTGTATAAGCGCAGCAGTGAAAACGTGGTGCCGTTACGCGGCAGCTAGGTCACTCACCCGTCGGCCCAGGCATTCTGGGTCGCGACGCGGATTGGCATCCTCTGCCACGCGCTCAAGGTGGCGTCGTTCAAACATGGGCTGGCGTCGGTCTCTGGTACTCAGGCGCCGTTCCGTGCCGGTGTAAGTGGGCTGTGTGATTGCTGATGCTTTCATGTCAGTTGGGCTAGTTGGCTAGTTTGGCGGCAGGTGTATAAACAACGTTGATAATACTATCACTTATCGCGGCCGACTAACACGGTGGGTTGCCAGTCGAGCTACACTAGTGTCTTTAGTTCACGCTCATTTCTTTCATGGCAGGTAACAAGTCCACCGGCAAACCCAGGCTTCGGGCTCAGCTCATCGATCTCAGTGCGCGTTTTATGCATTGGCTCCCCGACGTTGGAGCGGTTGACTGGAGCACCACCTTGGCGGCGATTTGGCGCCCGGGTCCACTCGGCGGCGGGTTTCGCAGTGTGGGTCAACTCGGCTCCATTCGCCTGTCTGACCTGCTTGGCATTGATCGGCAGAAGGCCACGCTTGCCGCCAACACGCAACAGTTTGTGCAGGGACTGCCTGCCAACAATGCGTTGCTGTGGGGTGCGCGGGGTACTGGTAAATCGTCGCTGATTCATGCGCTGTTGAATGAGCATGCCAACGAAGGACTTCGGTTAGTAGAAATCGATAAGCAGCAGCTCAGTGACTTACCCGAGCTGCTGCATGCGCTCGCGAGCGAACCCTACCGGTTTGTGCTGTTTTGCGACGACCTGTCGTTTGAGCCGACAGACTCAAGCTACAAGGCGATTAAAAGCGCGCTCGACGGTTCGGTGTTTCGCACTGTGGACAACGCCGTTATCTACGCCACTTCAAATCGGCGCCACCTGGTGCCGGAAACCATGACCGACAACCAGCAGGCGACCATGGTGGGGGATGAACTGCATCCCGGTGAAGCCATTGAAGAGAAGATCTCGTTGTCTGACCGGTTTGGGTTATGGCTGAGCTTTTATCCGTTTAGCCAGGACGCTTATCTTGAAGTGGCGCAGCACTGGGTGGGCCAGGTGGCCAAGGCTAACAACGATAAAGCGGGTCGCGCTGCGTGGAACGATGAGGCCCCGGCGGAAGCGTTGCGCTGGGCGCTGGCGCGCGGCGTGCGTAGTGGGCGGACCGCACAACACTTCGCGCGCGACTGGGTGGGTCGCAAACTGCGCTCTGGCGAGTAGCAAGGGTTACCTGGGCGATGGCTTTCCCGGTTGCCAAAATTGTCTGCAATCTGTCAGTGAACGGCCTTGCCTTTGGGGTCTCTAAACTGCATGTTGCGAGCGCTCTTGTGGCAGCAGCGGTCGATGTTCGATTGGTTTCAACAGCAGTCGGATACGCTCGATCGGGCCCGCTTTCGCATCAGCCAGCGCTGCGGGATTGCCTACGATTACAGGCACCCGGAGACGGGGTCATACACAGTATTTACGCTTGGTCACTGGTCGGGATTACTGGCCGGAGAAGGGCCTTGACTCACCAGGGGTGCGTCCCTAGAATCTCGCGCTCTTGTTAAGTCCCCTTCGTCTAGAGGCCTAGGACTCCAGGTTTTCATCCTGGCAACAGGGGTTCGACTCCCCTAGGGGACGCCATTTCCTCTCTGGCGTACCAGACCAATTTCCTGCACTCTTCGCGCAGATCAGTGAACTTGGGTATAGACATTAATTCCCGAAACCTCCTCTCTCAACGCTCGGCGAAACTGCTAGCGGGGCATGTGCTTGCTTATCTTGCACTGCTTCCCACCTTGGCCATATCAGCCGCCGACAAACTAGAGCTCAAGGCTTCCATCGAAAAACTCTCGATCGATATGAGCGCTCATGGCGCCAATTTTCCGGAACTGCAGCTCGTGCTCGACGATGAGTCCGTAACCCAACCTTTCCAGCTAGTCACTCTGGGTACAGATGCGAAGGATCAACAGGCGCGAGTACTCGCTGCTTACACCCTGCAACAACATGACGCAGACCAGCCCGGTACTCGCTGGCAACAGACCTTTGCCCAACCTCTCCACAAGTCAGTAACCACGTTGCAGACGGTGGCTACTGCCAATGGCGCTGCACTTCTCAACTACGCCGGAGACACCGTGGGGTTGTTCGATCCGGTAGCGACCAAATTCGTATCGCAGCTCGAAGTTCCGTCTATCTATCGCGCCGATGCGGTTGAGTTTGATGCCGATGTAACCATTGCGCGCGATCTCACCGGTGACGGCCTTGATGATCTCCTAATGCCGGACTTCGCGGGGTGGCGTTTTGCGGTGGCACTTGCCGCAGGCGGGTTTAGCGAGCCGCAATTGTTTGGCCCCAAGCCGCTGATGAACGTGGGCAGCGCGCGCTACGTTAACTTTACGGCGCACACACCCTATGTGTTCGATCACAACCAGGACGGTTTGCAGGATGTCGCGTTCTGGAACGACGGCGCGCTTGAGGTGTATCAGCAGTTTGTGCAGGCGGATGCTTCTCCCGCCTTTAGCACTGAGCCTGTCCGCCTGACCGTGGCACCGAACATCGAGTCTGACGCCTTCTTCTCACTTTCGATCGGTACCGACGAGGACAATCCCACGGGCCGGCAGGTATTACTTGATGCCATCGAAGATCTGGATGGTGATGGACTGCCTGAGTTGGTGGTGTACTCGGTAACGGGTGAGGGGTTGTTCGGTAAAGAAACCCGCTACGAAATCCACCGTGGCGAGTTAGACGCCCAGAATCTGTTGTCGTTCGAAGCCCAGCCGAGTTCAGTGATTGGATCTGGTGGCGTGCAGATTAACGTCGAGCGTCAAGACCTGGATGGTGATGGCACTTTGGAAATGTTGGTGACCTCGTTTGATCTCGGCATTGGCAGCATCATTCGTGGTCTGCTGTCGCGGACCGCCAATCTGCAGCTCGCAATCTACGCCATGCGGGATGGGCGCTACCTCGAAGATCCGGTGCTCACGCGCAAAGTAACGGCCAAGCTCGACATTGCCAATGGCGACATCTTTGTGCCGGCGGTGTTGGCAGGCGATGTGGATGGCGATGGTCTGAAGGATCTGCTGGTCCAGGACGGTGATGACAAACTGAAAGTGTTTATAGGCCAGACTGGCAAGCGGCCATTTGCGCGCTCGCCGCTGTTGATCGATATGGAGTTGCCTGAAGGCGCGGGCAGCGTACGTGTGGTAAACCTCGACGGTGACGCCATTGATGATCTGTTGCTGGTGTTTGATGCGGACAAATCTGCAAAACAGCAGCCGCGAGTTCATGCCGTGCGTTTTTTGGCGAACAATTCGCCGCGCTAACAATTCGATCGACTAGTAATCCATTGTATTGATCGTGCGCTGGCGGCGTCGATCAACCTGCAGTTGCAACACATCTGGCCGTGAGTAATGCCCGGATGGGTCAAAGTTGTGGCGCTCCTTGCGCACCTCGGCGTGGTCGATCACCGCGGTCAGCAACGCTTCGGTATGGGCCACCGGTGCAATCAGCACCTCACCGTTTGGTGCAACAACGGTACTGCCACCATTGCCTAGCCACTCGCCGCTATTGGCGATGATGGTGTCGCGCATGGGCACATCCGCCGGAACGTCTTGGGCACGCAACAACCCACAACAGGCGATCACGTAGCTGCGCGACTCCAGTGCAATAAAGCGACTGATGTCTGGTGTGTTGTGCATGCCGCCGGGCCAGACGCTGACGTGCAGGTCGGTGCCGAGTCCATAGAGGGCTGCCCGCGCCATTGGCATCCAGTTCTCCCAGCAGTTAAGCCCTCCCAAGGTGAAACTGCTGAGCGGGTGAGTGACTAAACCGTGGCCGTCACCCTGCGCCCAGGCCAGACGTTCTTCGTAAGTGGGTTGCAGTTTGCGATGGCTTGACCCAATCATGCCTTGTTCGGAGATATAGACCAGCGAGCAATACAGGCTATGCCCGCCGCGATCGGCGGCGCGCTCCATAATGCCGAGGTACACCGCGAGTTTCAGGCTTTTAGCGAGAGTTGCGATGTCGGCAAGATCGCCACGGTCGATGTCTACGCCCTGATCGAGATACAGGGCATACATTTCTTTTTGCGCGGCGTTGTTAAAGTGCGCGCCGTGGGTGGGGTCTATCCAGAAGGGGTAGCCGGGCACCAGAGCTTCGCCGAAGGTCAGTAGCTGACAATTCTGCTCTGCGGCCAGGCGCATGGCGTCGGCCACCTTGGCAAGGCTTGCCTCCCGGTTTAGCCACACCGGGGCCATCTGGGCAAGACCTACTTTTAAACGGTCATCGCTTTCTGGCCCGATTTCGTGATCTGACTGTTCTGCCGCAATGATCTGCACCAGTGAATCCTGCTACTTTTTGTGGCGGTAGAGCTTACCATTGGTGGATGAATGACACCGATCAACCTTCCAGTGCCTGGGGCTTAACGCCCATCCTCGTGTTTCTGCTGCTGGTGGTTGTCTCCGGCCTGCTTAATCAGGATTTCACCGCCATGCCAACGCTTACCGCGTTCATGCTTACGGTGGGTTACGCACTCGTGTTGAATCCTGCGGGTCAGAAGCGCTCGCTGGCCGAGAAGGTAGAGCTGTTTTGTGCCAACAGTGGTGACCGCACCATCATATTAATGGTGATGGTGTTTTTGCTCGCCGGTGCGTTCTATTCCTTAACCATAGATATCGGTGCCCGCGACGCAACGGTGAATCTGGGGCTTGCCTTCGTGCCTGAGCAATTCTTGCTGCCTGGTCTGTTCCTTATTTCCTGTGTGATCTCCTTTGCCATGGGCACCTCAATGGGCACCATCACGGCGATCTCGCCCATTGGTATTGGGCTCGCGGAGAGTATTGGCATTGCCGTGCCGATGGCCTTGGGCATTGTGATTGGTGGTGCCATGTTCGGTGACAACCTGTCCTTCATTTCTGACACCACCATTGCCGCCACGCGCACCCAGCGCGTAAAGATGACTGACAAGTTTCGCGTGAACCTGTTGATCACACTACCAGCCGTGCTGGTAACTTTTGTCGCCCTGTTGTTTGTCGACTTTGGCGAGCCGCTGGCCATTCCGGCCGACAGCTACAACCTGGTGCTGGTGTTGCCGTACTTCTTAATCATTGCCGTCGCACTAACGGGCATGAATGTGCTTGCTGTGCTGGGTGTTGGCATTGCCGCTGCTGGCGCGGTGGGTCTAGGCACAGGTGCCTTTGGGGTCATGGGGATGTTCGCCAGCATTCAACAGGGTATTGGCTGGATGCAGAACCTGGCCGTGATTGCGTTGGTCGTGGGTGGTCTGGTTGGGCTCATGCGAGCCTATGGCGGCATCACCTGGCTTTTGAGCCGGCTCACGTGCGGCATCAGCTCGCGGCGGCAGGCCGAGTTTCGCATTGCGGCACTCGCGAGCTTGCTCGACATTTCAGTAGCCAACAACACCATTGCCATAGTTACCGCAGGGCCCGTGGCGCGTGAACTGAATGCTGAATTTGATGTGGATCCGCGGCGTACAGCGGGGCTGCTGGACATTTTCTCCTGTGGTTTTCAGGGCCTCATTCCCTACGGCGGTCAGCTGCTCACCACGTCTGCCCTGGCGGGCATCTCGCCGCTGTTGATCACCGTCTATTGCTGGTACCCAATGCTGATACTGGTCTCTGGCCTGGTGGCAATCACGCTCGGCTTGCCCCGGTTGCGAACACCCCATGAGGAAGACTTTAGCGCTGGGTTGAACTAGCGCAGACCGTTTCTTTTTGTGAAGAGTCTTATTGCGAAGAGTCGAGCGAGGCCGTTAACATTGAACGAATCTGTTTGGTGATTGCAATCACGGCTTGCGCGTCATAAGCATTGATGCGTGGCGTATGAATGTGTCCTACGGCAACGTCTGCGTTATGCAGCCGCACCAGGCGCACCGTGCGATAAGAGATCTCGTTGCTTAAATAACCACCGCCAGAACCGCGTACGGCAGTTTGGGTGCGCAGGGCGGCCAGATTGGTGGCGTCATGCTCACCGCTTTCAAGTGTGGTGACGGTGTGGTTGTCGTTGACCGGGTAAGGAGTTTGAACGCGGCGCAGTGCAGTGACTGGTAGTGAAAACTCGACGAACTCCGGGCCATCGAGCGGTTGGCCGGCCAGCATGGGTATAAGTGGTTTTGTGCCGCTTGCACCCGTGCGCACGCGCAGATTGTCCGGCGCGGTAGCAGAACGTCGCCGGCCCGGAAAACGCTCCAGATCAAACTCGCTGCGGCCCATGCTGATGGTCACCAGCATATCAATCGCACCACTGGTGATTAGCGGTTCGAAGATGGTTTCCACCATGCCGGCGTCAAAGTCTGCAAAACGCACGGGAAACATAGCAGCCTGAATCTCTGCAGTGAGGCCATTGTGCTTGAGCTGCACGCCATCCAGCGCGAGTGCGGCGGCACCAGAGGGGTTGCTTTGATCGATGTGGTTGTCGAGCCCAAAGGGATCAAACCCGGAAACCACAATGTGCAGATTGTTCGCCGCTTTTGGTGTCTTGAATTGCAGGTCTGAAGCACCGCGCGAGGCGCGCTCAAACACCGTCAGCATTTCGGTACACAGTAGTGCATCGGCCTTCTCGTTGGTGCAGGCGGTTTTAAACTCGCGTTTCTCCAGCAGCCGACGCCAGTACAGCACTCGGTCGTCAAGCGGCATGGAGTGATATTGCTGTGCGAGTTGGGTCGCGTTCACCCATAACTTGTTGCCGACAGTCTGTGCCCGTTGCAGCAGAGTGGTTCGGTCTGCAGCACGAAAAGCAAGCGCAGCCGGTCCAGCGAGTGGCGCAAACTCCAGGTCTGTCGTAATCGAAGCTCTTTGGTTAAAGAGGGCGAGGATTGCAACATCAACGCGGTTCTCTTCTACTGTGATGTCACCCACCTTGGCCGCAGTGCTCGAAGCTGCGCTGCTCAAGGCGTCTCCGGTCTCTGGCGTTTTGCAACCAGCTAACATAACCAGACCAAGTACTGCGCAGATAAGACCGGGGTACTGGTGCAGGAAGGTGGCCCTAGGTGTTTTCATCGTAGAGTCCTTGCAGCGCATCGCGCATGTTGGTGGGGTGTTCCGACGCACTAAAGTCGACCAGTGTGTCCCAGCCGGCGGCTATGTCAGCCATGCTCATGGGCTTACTTCGATCAAGGCGCAAGCCTTTGCTGCGTTCCCAACGCAGTTTCTTAAACGCCCCACCGGATGCTTCGAAAAAACTGCCGGTCTCGCTGCACTCGGTGTGGGCGAGATAAGCAATGAGAGGAGCGATATATTCCGGTTTGATCAACAGCTTCAAGTCGTCGGGCATGTTGGTGCTGTTCATTGATGTAGCGCCAAAGGGTGCGACACAGTTGCAGGTGATATTCTCGGCCGCACCTTCTTGCGCGATAGTCTGGCTGAGGCCGTGCAGCCCCATTTTTGCCGCAGCGTAATTCGCCTGGCCAAAATTGCCGTACAGGCCAGAGGCGGATGACAACAACACCAGCCGACCGGCCCCGGCGGTTGCGAAGTGCGGCCAGGCTGCACGCGCAAGCCTCCAGGCGCTCTTGAGATGCACATCCAGCACGGCATCCCACTGCTCTGGCAACATCTTGCGCAGGGTTTTGTCTTGCACAAAGCCCGCGTTATGCACCACAGCGTCGAGCTGGCCCGCATGGGCAACCACCTGTTCAATCAGTGCTTCGGCCTCCTCCACAGGGCCAGGTGCGGCAAACGCCTTAAGCCCGGCGGCATTGAGTTCGGTGGCCAGTGCGGCGGCTGAGTCATCGCGGCCGGTGTTGTTAACAGCCACGGTTGCGCCGGCACGCGCAAGCTCCCGCGTGAATGCCGCACCAAGCCCGCGGCTGCCCCCGGTGACCAACACCACCTTGTTGTCGAACTGCAAATGCTTGCTCCCTGAATTGACCTGACTGCTGCCCCAGAAATATACCTGATCCGGCTTTTGGGTTGAGATATCAGTGAGCCGGGATGAGCTCTGCGGTAGTATGGAGGATTAGGAAGGATGCAGAGAGGTCGCGCATGTCGCAGTCAAGCCAGTTAGATGAGTTCCGGGAAGCAGCCCGCGAGTGGGTCGCCGCCAATTTGCCCGAGGGGCTGAAGGGCCGAGTGATCGGTATGGAGGGCGAGACCGAAGCCAGTTTGGGTGACGACTTGCAGACCTGGCGAGCACGGCTCGCGGACAAAGGCTGGGGTGCACCCACCTGGCCCACCCAGTATGGCGGCGCCGGGCTCAGTCATCCTGAGGCCAAGGTGGTTAGCCAGGAGATTGCCAAGGCGGGTGGCTTCAACCCGATTCCTTTACTCGCTGGAATGGGTGTGACTATGGTGGGCCCCACCGTGCTCGAGTACGGCACCGACGATCAAAAACAGCGGCACCTGCCCGGCATCGCCAGTGGCGAAGTGCGCTGGTGTCTCGGTTTGTCAGAACCCAATGCGGGTTCTGATCTTGCCTCGCTTGCTACCAAAGCGGTCGATGATGGTGATGCCTTTGTACTCAATGGCTCCAAAATCTGGACCTCAGGTGCCGACATTTCCCAGTGGTGTGGCGCGGTTGTCAGAACCGATAACAACGTTAAGAAACGGGATGGCATCAGTTTTGTCATGCTGCCCATGGCACAGGACGGCGTGACCACCAAGCCCATTAAACTCATTTCCGGTGCCTCACCATTTTGTGAGACCTTTTTTAATGACGCGCGCGCCGACAAGGCAGATTTGCTGGGCGACCTGAACGACGGCTGGAGTGTGGTGAAACGCTTGCTGCAGCATGAGCGGCAGTCGCAAACCTCAAGTTCGCGTGAATCCGCGGGCGACAAGGAGACTCTGGCAGACACCGCCAAGCGCTACGTGGGCGAAGACAGCGAAGGCCGGTTGGCAGATGCTGATCTGCGCGTACGCCTGGCTGATCACCTGATGGACGCCAAGGCGCACAGTCTTACCGTGGGTCGCATTACTGCAGAAGCACGCGGCAAGGTAGAGGTGAGTGCAGCGGCATCCATCTTAAAAAACTCGGCCACCGATGTGGCGCAAACCCGGTCTGAGTTGCTGCTGGAGTTAATGGGCAGTCAGGGTCTCGGCTGGGAGGGTGACAAGTTCACAGACGATGAGCTTGAGCACGTGCGCCAGTGGCTGTGGGGCAAGGCGATCTCTATTTATGGCGGTTCTGCTGAAGTGCAGAAGAACATTATTTCCAAGAACATCCTCGGTCTGCCCGAGACGACTCAGAAAGGGTAGGCGAACATGGCTGCATTAACAGAAGAACAATCGCTGATTCGTGACCAGGCAAAATCCTGGGCCACGGAACAGGCGCCGGTGAGCGCGTTTCGCAAGGTGCGCGACAGTAATGTTGAAGCTCGTTATGAACCCCAGACCTGGCAGTCGATGGTAGAAATGGGCTGGACCGGCATTTTGGTCCCCGAGGCCTTCGGTGGATCTGACCTTGGCTATTTGACCTTCGGTGTTGTACTGGAAGAGTTGGGTCGCCAACTCACTGCCTCACCATTGCTTGCTTCTGGTTTGGTGGGCACCTCGGCGTTACTGCTGGGTGGCAATGATGCGCAGCAACAGGCCTTTTTGCCCGCGCTGGTTGATGGCTCCCAAATCCTTACGCTTGCCGTTGATGACGGACCGCGACACGCACCCACGAATGTGGCGTTGCCCGCCAAAGCGACTGACGCAGGGTTTGAACTGTCTGGCACCAAGACCTTTGTTCTGGAAGGCATGGCGGCCACCACCTTTGTGGTTGCTGCGCGCACATCAGGTGCTGCGGGCGATACCCAGGGTATCTCACTGTTTCTGGTGCCGGCAGATGCGGCAGGTGTGTCGCGTTCCGCCATGCACACCGTCGACAGTCGCGGTTATGCGCAGGTGTCCTTTGCTGGCGTTGCTGTGTCAGCAGACGCCGTACTTGGCGATGTCGACAACGGCTTTGCACTGCTTGAGCAGATTCTCGATCGTGGCCGCGCTGGCCTGGGTGCTGAAATGTTGGGCACCTCAGCCCAGGCGTTTGATATGACCCTCGACTATCTCAAGACTCGAGAACAGTTTGGACGGGTGATTGGCTCGTTCCAGGCGCTCGGGCATCGGGCCGCGGAACTGTTTTCTTCCCTGGAACTGGCGCGGTCAGTGACTGAGGGGGCATTGCAAACTCTGGACGCCGGCGGTGATCCTGGGAGTGTGGCCGAAATGAGTTCGTTGTCGAAGTGCCGGGTCGGGGAATGCCTGCAGCGCATGTCGAATCAGCTTATTCAGATTCATGGTGGCATTGGCATGACAGATGAGTTTGATGCCGGGCTGTATTTGAAGCGGGCGCGCGCACTGGAAGCGACCTTCGGCAATCGCGCTTTCCATCGTGATCGTTACGCGACTGCGCTCGGGTTCTAGCGCCCAAGATCAAGATCACGATCAAGGGTGGATCGTGATGCGCGTCATGGTTTGCTGCCGTACGGCGTCACAAATGGACGAGATAATGGGGTAAATCGAGTTTAAAACGCGTTTGGTCAAACAAAAATATCTAGAAGTATTTTAAGTAAACATAATAACATATTGATTTAAATAGATATTAGATTATTGGCATAGAGCTTGCTGTACCCTAGGTGTGTTTTTTACCCGCTATCGAGTTTTGGACGATGGAAGCCGGCAAGACCAAGTACATTTATCGCGATGTCGCAACAGGACGCCTGTTGCATGAGCGCCAGGCCAAGCAGCGTCCGGCGGATACGTGGGTCCGTGAGCCTTTCGTCCAGCAGGTAGGGCTGCAGTCACCCTACGCTCATCTCAAGCCTTTCCACAGGGACTAGCCGTTGGTTTGCTCATGAACTTGCACACGCCGACCAATCCAGTGCATGGAAATGAGTAGCAGTAAGTACATCGCTGCGGCAAACGCGTAGGGCAGGGTCGGATTGAGTTGATACATAACGCCGCCAATCAGCGGTCCAATCGTAAAACCCAGGGGGCCGCAGGAGCCCGCCACCCCAGCCACCGCGCCCTGTTCTTCAGGAGAGACAGCGAGCGATGCGCCGGCCATAAAACCGGGACCAGCGAGCCCCATGCCAAAGCCCAGAGCAACCATGCCAACAGTG
>CAZSYU010000053.1:13401-26080 GCA_964611345.1 uncultured Pseudomonadales bacterium | reverse complement strand
GTTAGGATGTATATTTGACAGTTTTTACGGAAAAGTAATGATTTGTCTACATGAATGTCGATATTGGCCTGATTGAGTCGGTTGTCGGTCCATTCTGGCTTTGCTATCTGCCCAGGATGCGGGCGGCCTCAGCCTGTTCCCGGGCCATGTACCTATAGCGGGCGACCTGGATGGCGATGATGACCAGCAGACCCATCTGCAGGGGCGCCCAAGCCTGTTGCCAGACCAGGTTGGAGTGGGCGCTGATGCCTGGGCAGATGGGCGCTCCGCCCAGTGTGCTCGCACCAAATACAGGCAACACGCCGAACAAGCCAAAGGGCATGAGTATGAGCAGCGGGATGCAGCCCCACTTCAGCGCCTGGACGACAGATTTTAACGGGCGCGCGGCAAGCAGGCTTAGTGCTGCTACAAAAGCGATGAAGGCGGTGAGAAAGGTCACCACCCAGATGGGCGGCTCGTCACCGTTGCATTTGAGTTGCGGTACCAAGGCTAGGAACAGCAGGTGGCAAAACAGAGTCATGAAGGCCACGAGCGTGACCCCAAGGCGCAGGAATATCGACGCCGGCGCTATATTTGGTTCGTCTTTAATCATCTCAGAATTTTCCTTTGACGATGGGGGTGGTCGCTTCGATTATGCGATCTGGTTGTAACTGGGAGTCTTGTTGGCGTGATTCGGAGTTGTTGTTATCACGCTGCACTCGCACTACCAGTTTAATTTCATCATCCCCGACGTCCTCGTCGAGCAGACCCTGGGCCACTGTCAGCTCACGGTTCGTTGCTATGGTCGTGCCCGCAGGACACTCCACAGTGTGCTGGTCAACTGCCCTGGCAAGCAGGTCGTCTGACAGCACGTCGTCCCCAATAATATCAATTTCAACACGAAAGATCGTTGCCGGATCTTTATGGCTGCGGTCGGGGGCATCCACGGTATTGGTCAGCGTGTAGGAGTAACCCAGGTCCACCACGCGAAGTATGCGCTGTTGGCTGGATTGAGCGAGTGTTAGACTGAGATTGCTGAGCGATGCGGCCATAGGCCGCTATTTTAGCTGCCTCAAGAAGCTCCGTCATCGACCACAAACGACTTCAATTGATTAGCCATGCTGTTGCAGGCCTGGGCGCGCACGCGGGCGATGAAGGGCACAGGGACAACCACTGCGGGCATGAAGCTTGTGCCGTTGGCGTCCGAACTGATTTTGCCAACGGGTCGACGGTTACGAACGTCCCATATTGATGCCTCATAGGCAGAATCGTGTTCCCAGGTGAGGAAGCCGAAGCAGCCTGCACCGCCGGGAGTGATTGTGCAGCTCATGGTGCCTGATTCGTCGGTGCGTTGGGTGGAACCATCAACCCAGATCAGATAGCGCAAGCCAATTTCCTCTAAGCGCTCGACCATGCGCGGTTGGGCAAGTAGCTCAGGAAGATCAGTTGTGGCAACGGGTGCGATGCGTGGTTCAAACCATGGAAACATCGCGTCTTGAAAATCTTGCTGGTTGATAACTGCAACCGCTGCCTGTCCTCCACTCATGTTGCGACCAATGCAGCTGACAAAGTCTTCCTCGGTTTCGGCTCCTCGCACGGTGCCGGCGCGTCCGAGTACGACCACGGAATCGCCAGTGCTCATGCCGGTGGCGGCCTGCCTAACTTCTTGCACGGTGGCGGTGACGCAACCGCCGAACAGCGGGGCGAGGCTGGCTAATAGCAGGACAGAGAATCTAGATGTGTTCATTATTGCGTTCTTTCCTGTGTTGATCCTTGTGATACAGAGTCTTGAGGGGCCGCGTAACCGCGCAACCAGCGTTGTACTTCGGGCACACGTTGAAATTTGAAAGTGAACACCGCCATGGCATCGCGCAGTGCTACACGCGAGGCTTCCTGCAATGCGCCATTGTCGGTGTCTTCGAGAAAACCGTAGTTGCGCGAGTTTGCGCGGCCGTATGCTTGCATGGGCCATTCGGCAATGGTGCTCCCGTCGGGCGCAAACAGTTCGAAATTGTACTTTAGCCAAACCTCAAAGAAGTCACTCTTGGTTTGTTTGGGGATGCTGAACTGCAACTCGTTGATGCTGGGCACCAGTATGGCATCGGTGTTGGGCGCATGGTCGGTAGGAGTCAGTGCGAAGCGATGGCCGCGAAACAACCCGGTGGCCAAATTGTCGAACATGAGCTCCTGGGCAGCGCCCACATTGATGCGATAAGTGCCGTTATCTTTGATGGCTTCTTCGTGCACATAGTTGCGCAATTCGTCCGACAAATGGATACCCAGAGTGACTGGTAGGGGTTCGATGACGGGCACCGGCAGGCGCGTGGGTTCGACGGCGACGTTAGCGCCCACACAGCCCCCCAGATTAACCAGGACAAGGGCAACCATGACCCAGCTCAGAGATAGGGATGTAGGTGCCCGTAAGGCGCCCTGCGATCTGCAACCAGTTAATAGATATTTAACGATTGTCTGGTAACCCCACAAATGTTCCATCGTTACGATACGCCAATTCGCGCATTAATGCTGCGAATCGAAATGCGCGACCGCGCGGTCGGCGCATATGTACTGGGAAGCCCACCGCATGAATGCGGACGAGCCGGTCGCCGTTTGCATCCCGTTTGTTGATCTGATCAATCGTATCGACGACCTCTTCCACCGAACCGCCGAAGTCATCACCAAAAACATAGATGCTGATCTTCCGGTCTGGGGCGTAAAAAGTGGTGACCGCTTTTTCAATACCTTCTACTGGCGAAGAATTCGAAAAGGGAGCCCAGTTGCGGAGCCGATTGGTAATGGATCTGCGGCGCTGTGGGGAGTCAGGAATCCAGCGATCACGAAATGATGGAAACATATACTCACCCATGTCGTTCATCACCTGCACGCCCTTAACCTTGGGATAGATCGCAAGGGTCTCGCTAATTTTTTGGTTGACCAGTCCCCAGACGTTTGCCTGCATCGATCCCGAAGTATCGATTACGAAAATGATGTATTCGCTATCGACCGGAATGCCACCAATGGTCGATGTCGTGCGTTTGAAACCAAGTCCGAGCAGGCGCTCCATTTCTTCCGTGAGTTTTTGTTTGGCCGCGGCTAATTGCTGGAGCCCCTCGTTGGTATCATCAGCGAGTTCGGTAGTGGTTGCGTATTCACCCAGAATCTCGCTCTCTTTGTCCTTCTTCACCGCCAGTTGGGCCAGAAGGTCATCCAGTGCGTCCTGGGTTTCGTCCTTTTGCCGCTGCAGTTGTGTCACCTGTCCGCGAATCTCGAACAAGGTGTCTTTTCTGGCAACGACCTGCCCATCCAGGTCTACAATCGATTTCTCAAGAACTATGGGCTCGGCAGTTTTCGTAATCATCAGCAGTAGAATGATGGCGCCAAAGCCACAGCAGATCACGTCGAGAAAAGACATGCTGAATTCCTGCGCTTCGCGGCGACGTTCCTTTTTCATGGTCGCTCCTCCTTCAAGGCCAATCCCTTGAGGGCGACAAAAATGAGCCGCCGCGAACAAGTGCCAGGTTCCAAAAAGAGGCCGAAGCACCCGGATCGCCTTCCATCGGAAACATGATGACATTGACGGTCATGGGGGAGGGCACATGCTGAACCGCCTGGCCAAACAGCGCGAGTCGTTCCCGGTGGGATACCGTTGTGGCCCGAGGAGGTTTATTACCTTGCGTGGGCAGACCATCCGCAATGAGGTACAGGTTGTCCGGCACTGGCTTTAACTTGGACATTTCCCGGAATAGATTTTCCAGACTGGAACCGCCCGCTGGGATGGTGTCTTCCAGCCGCTCGATGGTTTCGTTGAGGATCGACGGACTGTCGATTTCTTTCCAGGTCATGTCGCCAGGAGATACCAAAGAATCTGCGGTTTCGTTGTACTGCATTACCTGAAATTGTGCGGCGAGGGGTAGCTGGGCCACCAGCCAGTCAACCGTTGCGACGGTGCGACGCCATTTGGGTGCTGCCTGCTTCTTTTTATCGCTCATGTTACGTCGGCGTATGACGTTAATCAGCGTGTGGTCGAGCATGCTCGCAGAGGTATCTACCGCAATTACAATGCGTTTGCCGCCGACCTTCAGTCCCGTGAGGTATTGACGATCGCCTTCCCCCGCTACTGCTCGCACGTTTCCGCCGGCGCTATCTGCTTCCGCGGCTCGCAGTCGCTTGATCTCTTCTTCCTGGACTTTGATGTCGCTCTTTAGTTTGTTGGTGTTTTCGATTTTGGCGATGGTGTCGGCGTCAAGGTTCAGCAGCGTGTCGGCCTGCTCCTTAATCTCATCATCAATTGCGGCGAGGGCAAGCTGCGTCTCGGCGAGTTTTTTCTGCTGATCTTCCAGAGCCTTTTTTTCTTCAACGAGGTTTTTTTCGCCTATGAGCACCTGATAGTCGAGCATGCGTAGTTCGGCGAGAACATCTCGATTAACTTCTTTAACGGTGGTTTCGGTGGCGTGATTGATAATCAGATAAATGAGTATGACCGCGCCAAAGCCGCACGACATGATGTCGAGAAAGGACAACGAAAAGACACTGAACTTACGCCGCCGGGCCATCGTTCACTCGAATGCAGGTATAGGTTGTATCAGTGACTTGCAGGGCATCGCCGGGTCTTAATGGCGTGCTGCTGGCAGTTGCCTCACCATTTATTCGGACATTCTCGCTCGCCGCAGTGACATGAAAGCCAGCAGCAGCAGAACCCGCCAGTGTGGCCATGGTTTCTGCCAGTCGGGCGAGTGGTACAGCGATATGACCAGCTAACGCGTGTGTGGCATGGATGTTGTCCGCTGCGCTTGCAAGCGTGGCCGTTGTTGTCGCGAGAGAACTTAGTAGATGTACGGCTTCAGGGTGGGTCAGCGCTTTAGTGGCTAGCGCATTAACCAGTGGTGCGTCTTCGCTCGCGTTAATGACCGTGTGCCCTGCCGCGCTCAAATACGTCGAAAAGCCAGGCAATGCGCTCGCGGTGGGTGTAAGTACTACAGTGGAGCGCGTGGGTAACCTGTCTTGCGTACTCCGATAGCGCTGTTGCGCGCGATCAGAAATCTCATCGAAACTCAGGCTCACTTCGCGTTGGGAGTTTTGATGGTCTACGGTTGCGCTGAAAGTGCCCTGATCTGCTCGCCAGCTGCGCACCTGATCAAAGAGCTGCTGCTCTGTTTCAGCGACCCGCAACGGATCAAACCTTGAGCGGGCAACAAACTGATCCACCAGCAAGTCGAGCCAGCTGTCAATCAATCCGCTCATACCCAGTAAGGGCAGTTCAACGCTGTTTAGGGCGGTGAGTGCGTTGTTGTCTTTTTTCAGTTCCGTGAGTATCGCGTGGCGATTTTGGATATCTATGCACCACGATTGTGCCGGTAAGGGCTCGTTCAGTGCGTAGAGCAATGCGCTGTTTGCGAACGAGCCGATGGCAATGCCCGCTTCCTGGGCGATACCCATCAGCAGGCCGAGCTGATCGCTGCTGACGGTGCCTGGCACTGCACAGATAAGAGGTTGGCTTGGGGGCGACTGTTGGGCAGCAAGTTCGGCAAGTGCTTGCAGGTGTCGATAAATCAGATCGGCGTTGTTTTTCACTCCGGGGGCGCTCAAGGCCAACGAATCGCTGTTGAGCAGTTGCCAATGCTGATCTTGAAACCCCCGGGGTGCCAGTCGTGATCGCTTTAGGGCTGACTCACCATAGACAACAGTGTCGTCCTCAATGAGTGCCGCACCGGGTTGGCGAACTATTGCACCGGTGCTGGTAAACCAGCGCAGCTGTAAATCATTTAGTTCCAGCAGTTGCATCAGATATCACGCACCTGCATATGGCGTATGAGTCGCTGGTCTGCGTAGGCCTGGGCGTCGAGCACCAACCGCTCCTGAATGAGCTGTAACTGGTGCATCAAGAACATGATGATGATGCTGATAACCAGAGCGACAAAGGTGGAGTTAAAGGCAACACCCAGACTGGCAGTTACACCGGCAATGTCACCCTCGACTGCTTTGTAAGCCTGGCCGAGTGCGTCACCGATACCACGCACGGTGCCGATGAATCCGATGCTTGGAATAGCCCAGGCAATGTAGCGCACCAACGACAGTTCACTATCGAGGCGATCAGATTCTGAATCACAAATGGACTTAACCGCCTCGGAGACGTCCTGCACGTTGCGGGTCGAAGAAAACCGTTGCAGAGCAGCAAGCAAGGCGCGGGGCAGCAGCATTTCCTGACTGTTGCTTGACAGCGCCTGGATGGGGCGCGTGTATTCCCTGGCATCTTCGGGTAACACGCTCATGCCTTCCGCCACCTCAACAACATCTTCTTGCAGAAGCGCACGTTCGCGCAGAGCGTTACGCCCTTTGTAACCCATGATGGCTATAGACCAGAGCATCAATATAAAACAGCTCTCCTGCTCGTAATCGCGCAGCACCACGTAGAGCGAGCGTTCCGGCACAAAAGACTCGCCAGCGGCGGATCTCTCGGCCTGATCTGCCAGTAGGGCATTGGCATTGGGCCGGATCATGGTGACATAAAGCAAGTGCACAATAATGACCGCCACCAACAGGGCGCCAACCTGATAGACCAATTCAGCGGGCAGGTTAGATTTGTGTTTGTTAGCCATGGCGAGATGCGCTTCTGTCAGGTTTAAATGTCTACGGGGAATGAGACTGCAATATCTTCGGAAATATCCTCACTCGGGAGAAAAACACCGCCTTTATCATTCGCGCGTCGCGCTTCTGATCCTGACAAGGGCCGATTCGACTTGGTTTTTGGGTCTTCTGGTGTCTTGTCGCTGGTGGTTTCTGAGGCGGATTCTGTCTCAGGACTTGGGGCTTCTGCGGCACCTGCCGCAGGGCCTACCAAAAGCGCAGGAACAACTAGGGCTGCGCCGAGGAGCAGTAGGGTAACGGTGTGCCGGGTGATCATTCTGCGTACCTCGCAATTCTGAAACCTAGGTCATTGCGGCCGTCCGCACCGTAGTCGCGGAAGGATAACCGCAAATCGGTGACGGTGCCGTGGCGCCAGCTAGAACCGCGAATGACGTGATAATCCCCTTTGTCAGGGCCTAGCGGATCGGTGCTTGGATCAGCGGTGGGTTGGCTGTAAAAGTCATTCGTCCATTCCGCCACGTTGCCGCCGATGTCGTATAGGCCGTGAGCGTTTGCGGGGAAGGTGCCCGGTGGTGCGGCGACGATGTAGTTGTCGTTGTAGCCGAAGATGATTCTGCCAACCACGTGGACGGCCGAACGGTCAGCGTAGTTGCCGTGACGATCCTGAGGTGGAATTCTTGGCCCCCATGGAAAGCGCAACAGCGCATCTGTGTCGGGCACTGTGCGTGCGACGAAGGCCCATTCGGCCTCCGTTGGCAGGCGATAGCCGTTGGCTTTGGGATTGATGCCGACAATCTCGCCCGGTCGGCCCCGATAGAAGGGCTCAAGATTATCCTGTTTTGATAGCCAGTTGCAGTACATCGCAGCATCCAGCCAGCGCACCTGAACCACCGGCATGTCGTCTTTGGCCAGAGTAGAATCTTCGAACTCGCCGGAGTCGTGACCCTCGATAAACTTTTTGAACTGAGCGTTCGTGACTTCCTTGGTGGCGATATAAAACGGCCGGCTAAGCGTGGCTTCGCGCAGTACTTCATTTGCGCGTCGACCCGGTTCACGGCGCGAAGCGCCCAGGGTGATTTTGCCGCCGGTAAACAGCAGCAGCTCATCTTTTGCAGCGGATGTGCGCTTGGGCTGCATAGCGGCTAGACGGGCCTCGGCAACAGTGAGCAGTTTTACTTTGAGTTGTTGAGTTAGGCCATCTTTCGGCGTGAGGGTGGTTTTGTAACCAGCGTAGCCCGGTTTAGACAGTGCGATGGTATGACTACCTACGTTGAGCGCGAGCGTTTGATTCGCGTCGTCATAGACCCGTCCATCGACTGTTAAAACGGCGTCGCTGGGCTCGACCTGGATTTGCACTTTGCCAATAAGGGGTCGCAGGTCGAAGCGCAGAGTGCGTTCGCCCTTGCTGGCGGTGACGTTGCTTGATACCTGAGCGAACCCGGCGCGGTAGATCTGAATTTTGTAGTCTTTACCGGGGCGGAGTGCCAACTCTGCAGGACTCTCGCCGAAGAATCTGCCATTGGCGGTTACACCAGCCCCCGGCGGGTTAGTGATCACGGTCACCAGGCCATCAGCTGGTTCCAGCTCGATTTCTGGCAATGCAATGGGAGTGCGCGCGACAACGTCTACATCTGTGGTCCAGCTCTTGTAGCCGTCCAGCTCGATTGTGAGTTCCTGAAACCCGCTCGGCACAGGTACGGTGGCTGGGGTGGTGTATTCGGTCTGGGTGTCGCCAATGCTAATCGCGGCGCCCGCTGGTTGGGTGACGATTTCGACATCGGCCCAGTCCGGCAGCATTGCAACGCTTGGTTCCTGCAACTCGTCTTTGCCGTTTACCGTCAACATTGACTGGTGGTCTTCGTAATTTTCACGGCGCAGTAGCAGGGTATATTCGCCGCGCGGCAGCAGGTATTGCGCCAGTGGTGTGACACCGGCCTTAACACCATCGATGGTTACCTCGGCACCCGGCGGCGTGCTGCTCAGGTTGATACGTCCCGGTAGCTCGGTAAGCTCGAAGTTCAAAAACTGATTACGCTCTCCCGCAATAGCGATGACCTGATCCAGTGGCTCATAACCTGCCGCACTGGCTTGCAACCGGTAGTCGCCAGGAAAAACCAGGTAAGTGCCGCCTAACTCAAACTGCATAAGACCATCCAGTTTGAAGTCAGCACCCGCCGGCTCGAAGACGAAGTTCACGGAGCGAGCGGTAAACAAAAAGGCGAGTAGAAGGGCAGCCAGAATGCCTACGATGATAAGCAGCCAGCTGCTGGCCGACAGGCCTCTGCCTTCCGCAGATTGTTCGCTGCTGGGTTGAAACGCTCCGGGCGCGATAACCTGCGGTTGTTCGCTATTCACAACCGGTTCTCGCAACGGATATCAATGGCTGCCATGCGCGGTCGAACGATGACTTCTCTGCGTACGTCCTGGCAGCGATCTGCGGTACCCACAATAGTGTAAGCGCCTGGTCGCAGGCTGAGATTGTGGGTGCGGAATTTTCCTAATCGACCTACTTTATACACAGTTACTTCAGTGGCGTTGTCGGAGGTAAGCTCAACGGCAACGGGTTGACTGTAGTCTGCAATAAGTGATTTCGCCTGTTGTTTGGCGGCGTCCCACTTTGGCCCTGCAGAACTCATGGCGTCTGCCTGTGCCAACAACTCTCTCGCTTGTGCCATGCGTTTGTTGTCCGAGAGGTTATCCGCCTTGGTGATAATAATGTTCATGCCCCTGGCGATTTTTTGTCGTTCGAGCGCGTCGCGTCGCCCGGCCTGGGCAAACTCCAGATTTTTGTCAGTGGCTAACGCACTATTGAAGGCGCTCACCGCGGCATCCCAGTCTTCTGCGGCTATCGCGGTCGCAGCGGCGTTTTCCAGTGAGCGCAGTCCGCGCACCTCGGTTTCTTGTGCAATCTGTTGTAGCCCACCCTTGGCCACCGCATTGCCTGGTTTGATCTTTAGGGCCGCGTTGAAGGCGGTTGTGGCTGCGCTGTAGCGGCCTTTCTCCAAGGCAGCAAAACCCCGTGAGAGCTGATCCTGAAAATCGGCGTTGGTTGCGGCGGTAGACAATTCGGCGAGAGCCGCATTGACGGTGGGTGTTTGCGGGTCAAGGGCAAGAACCTCGCGGTAGGTAGCCGTGGCAGCCTGTGTATCACCACGCCGAGCGAGCTGTCTTGCTTTGCGGAGCAAGTTTTGAATTTCTGGTAGCATCCCCGCTCGTGCCAGCCCGGCTAGCGCATCCGTGTCTTCGGCCTTATAACCCAACGCGCGGTTAAACTCGCGTTCTGCCAGGAGTTGATTGAAGTCTGCGATAGCTGCGTTACCTGCCGCAATGGCGCTTTGGTAATCGGCTTCACCACGATCGCGCAATTCTCCGAGTGCTGCGGTAGCGGCGCGATAGGAGTTGAGCGCTGCTTCGAAGTCTCGTTCGACAAACTGAGTGTCACCCTGGGTAGCAGTGTCCTTGACAGCGTCGTAGCTGGATTGTCCCCAGCTGGCGATTTGCAGTTTTTCTTCAAGCTCAATTTGCAGTTCGACAAAGGTTGCCAGTTCTTTTTCTGCCTGCTCTTTGGCCCGCGCAAGCTGGGCATCGCGAAATGGGGTAACCGGTTTGCCAGTGTCGGAACTGGGTGAAGCAGGTGCAGGTGAATCCGTTGTGGGTGCGGCTGTGGGGTCGGTTGCAGGTTGCTCTGCTGTCACCCCGGTCGCGCTATTAGTGGCCGGCACCATGTCGGGCAGAATAAAAAACACCGTGTATAACAACCCAAGGGCTGCGACTGCTGCGCCGGGAACCAACCATCTGTTGGTCGAGTTCTGCGGCTCATCCGACGCTGGGGTTGGAGTCGTCGTCGTAGCCTGGTTGGTTGCTGTGCGATCCGTCGGCGCATCGGTTATAGGGGCGGCGGTGGGCCTTATTTCAATCGGATCAGTCACGGCGAACTTTCAGGCGCGCTCAGGCGTCTTCTGCCGGCAACCCGACCTCGTCGGCGTAGATCTGTTGCAGAATTTTGCGCAGTTCCTGGTACTGCTCGTCGACGTTGCCTTGTAGGCGCAGGGATTCGTTTTCAAGTTCTATTGTGTGTGGGGTTATCTCGGCTTCGGCGGAAATACCCAATTCGTGCAGCACGTCAGAATGAATCTTGGCATCCCCGTACTTTAGTATCGCGCTGCGCAGTGTCACTGCGCCGCCAATGATGCCGGTGAAACCGCCGATTCGGGCGACGGTGTTATCGCTCCTTTGAGCCGCAACACCGCCAACGATAGCGCCGGCACCAGCGATGGTGCGAGAGCGGGCCTGGGCACGCAGCTTATTGTAGGCAATTGTCTCTTCGTACGATGCTTTGCGCCAGTTTTGATAGCTTTGATACATGTCACGATGGAACTTGTCGTAGTGCTCATCGAGGGTGTCAATGAACAGGTACTCACGTTCGCGGATTTTTCGCACGCGTTCGAGCATGGGATCGTTCTTGGCGGGCAGGCGCAACACCTCGTATTCGCCATTGTCTTTGGGGCGAACGTGGCTGGCAAAGGCATCTGGGGCAAAATCTTGAGCGAAACGCATCTCTGATGTTCGGCGTATGGCGATCAGGTTTTCATCGCTCATTGTTTCGCGCACGGCAAGCAGATCGTCAGCGATTTCCTTGTAGATCTGTTGAAACGGATCGATATCCTCCGGCACGGTATCGGCGTAGGCGTATTTGCTGGCAAGCGCAGTGTAGGTTTTGTCGAGCCACTTGTGACCGCGGCTGTCACGGGCCGAAACCTCGAGCTTCATACTTTCGCCGTTTGAACGCAGAATTTTTGCAGATACAACAAGATCGACGGCATGGGTATCTCTGGGTACGACTCTGACGGCACCCCAGTTCCCCGTACTCTGCAGCAGGTTCTTTTGAAAATAGGCCATATAGTTGGCCTCTGCCCGGCGAATCTCTGGTTGCACGATTTGCTTTACTTGTTCGTCGTAGTCCTCGGGGATGTTGGCATCAAACACAGCGATGCCAATATCGAGCAACAGATCTTCCTCGAGTGGTTCAACAGCCTGGTTTGGTGGTCGCATATCAACCGTGCGCACGGTTTGCGAGACGCAACCTGAAAGTAGCCAGACGCTGGCGACGAGCGCTACGACAAGCGCGCTGTGGCGGGGTCGGGTGGTGTGTCTAGGTGTTGCTGGCATTAAGAGCTGCCTTTGTATCTTCGGTATTCTTCCCACAGCGCTTCTTTCAACTCCGGATCGGTTTCTTTGACTGCCGCCTCACGCAATTGGCGGGCAAACACATCGTCATCCTTTGCATCGGGCGTATCCTTTGCCACACGTCCGCCTTGTGAGCCTGGGGGGGGAGCTTTGGGTGAATTGCGTGGTTCCGGTACATAGGTGCCGGTGCCCTCAGGCTGCTCACCGTTGCCAGCGCCAGACTCGCCGTTGCCGCTGCCACCGCCGCCGCCACCACCGCCCTGAGCGCTTAGTACTTCGCCGCTGCGGCTTGAGCTGCTGGCACTACGCTGATTGCGGTGCAGAATGGCTTCCCGCTCCGCCAGTATTTGACCGTCGAAATCTTCCAGTGCGGTCTCCAGTGCGTCATCGAGCGTGTTGCCAGAACCGCCGCTGCCCGCCACGGTGCCCGAGCCGCCGGTTTGATCACCGCCTGCGCCGCCGGCACCGTCGGCACCACCTGGATCGCCTTCGCCACCTGCAGTGCCTGGAATTGTATTGCTTGTGGCCCATTCGTCATCACCACCGGCACCTTCGGTACCTAACCAGTCATCATCACTACCGGGGCTGCCGGAGCCACCGGGGCCCTCACCGGGAGTGTTGCCGCCACCACTACCACCGGGCGTGCCAGCAGTCTTACTGCCAGATTTACCGCCCGCACCGTCCGATCCTTCACCGTCCGATCCTTCACCATCCGATCCGGTGCCAGAACCGCCTGGCTGGCCACCAGGTAAACCCGGGATGCCGGGTATTCCAGGGATGCCCGGAATACTGCTGGATTGGCCACCAGCCTGCCCACCTGATTGGCCACCCGGCTGTCCGCCTTGTTGACCGCCCGGCTGTCCGCCTGGTTGCCCACCCGGCTGTCCGCCTGGTTGCCCACCCGGCTGCTGCCCACCTGGTTGCCCGCCGG
>CAZSYU010000053.1:0-13301 GCA_964611345.1 uncultured Pseudomonadales bacterium | reverse complement strand
CCCGGCTGTCCGCCTGGTTGCCCACCCGGCTGCTGCCCACCTGGTTGCCCGCCGGGTGACGGTGTGCCGCCACCAGGAATGCCCGGGATGCTGGACTGGGAGCCGCCCGGCGATTGGGATTGGGGGCCGTTTGAGGAATTGGGGCTTTGGCAGCCTGACAGCACCGCGACACTGAAGGCGGCGAGCGCCATCGTTAGTAAACGGCGGGTTGAGCTTATGTGCGTCATGCGAATCTCACCTTTAAAAGGGGCCTCCCCAAGTTCACCTGAGTCTGGCTGACTAATTGCTGAACGTGCGTAATAGTGATGACGGCCACGATCTAGTACCCCCCAGACGTTGGTGCAGAAGAAGAGGGTGCGGAAGCGGGGACAGAAGTTTGGTTGCGCTCGCTAGCTGGTTGATCGGAGTTTATGACATTGGGCGGCACTTCTTTACCGCGCGGCAAGTAACTGAACGAATGCGTGTAATTAAAAGCCATAGTGGGTTGCGGCAGGCCTTCGACGATGCGCGGTCGGTAGCGCGATATTTTGGCGCTGGCGCGAACCGGGAAATCCATTAGGCCCCGAGGCTGGGACTCGACGGTCGTCAGGCGTTTGATCTGGCCGCGATGATTGATATCAAATTGCAGTGCCACATGGCCTTGCTCCAGGATGTTTGTGGGCACGCGCTCGGGCAGCTTTGGGTCTCTCGGGCGCGGGAAGTACAACAGCTTGGGCTTGCCCAGCAGTTTGTCTGCATCAGTGTTGGGATCCGCAACTGCGATCCGGTAGGCCATTTGATACCAGGCGAACGCTCGAGATTCTTCATCAACGAGCAGATACCAGTCACCCACTTCAAGCAGCGCTGACAAGAAGTCAGCTTTGTCGATGCTTGGCGACTCGACTGCCGGTTGGATGGCAGCGATATTGAGTGCCGCTCTTTTGCGGCGCGTGGCTGGCACCACAACCTGGTTGCCGTTGGCGGTCGCAGAAGACTGGTTAGCAGTGGGATTGGAAGTTGGGTCGGATGCAGTGCCTTGGAGCAGTTTTTCCTGCTCTGCCAGCAACCGGTTGCTCTGGATGCGTACCACGTCCAGCAACGCCTGGGAACCTCTGTGCAAGGCATTCACTCGCAGCCGCGCGTGGGTGCGTTGCGCCGCCAGAGCTTGTCGTTGGTCCAATCCATTGCGTTCGAGCAGCTCTCTGGTTGCGCTATCGGGTCGTTCATAGAAGGGTGGGTAGCGCTCATCGCGGTAGCTCTTTGCGAGCCCTCGCAACGCCAGCACCATCATGTCGCTCTCGGCGGTTTCCTGCCTCGCGGACAGCAATACGCGAGCGTCTGAGAAGCGCCCACGGGCACCGATAATGTCGCCGGTTTGGGTATACCAGGTGCCGAGCTTCAAGAGCTCGGGTATCAGTTGTTGGTCAAAGCGACCGTAGTGCCGAGATGCGATCGAAAACGCGTATTCATGGCGACTGTTGGCTTCGACGATATTTCCCATGGCCTTGAGGCTGGCGATTTCCATGTGCACCAGCGCCAGTTGTTCGCCACTGTGCAGTCCATTGGCAACGCGGCTGATCTGGGTGGCCTGCGCGAATGTTTCCGCGGCTCGTGGGTAGTCTTTTTGTTCGTGATAGATTCTGCCAAGCAGGCTCAGCGGTTTCACCAACTCCTCGTTGTAACGGTCGCCAACCTGCTGCATTTCGACAACCCGATGTTCGAGGGTAGTTTGTGCCTCTCGCAACTCGCCAACGTCGATCTGTTGCTCAAGGTCTTGCCACTCAAGGTCAGCCACGTCGAAGTCGCCGCTACTCGCCAGATCTTCTTCTAATGTCGAGGATACAGGGGTAGAGGCTACGGGGGATGTGCCGGGAGCGAGGGGAGATGTGCCAGAGGCCGCCAGCAGTGCGCTGGGGGCGCCTGCCAGTAGCAGCGCTATAAGAAAGCCCATGCGGACATGGCGCCGGTTGCTAGGTGTTTGATGGTCTATACGTGGTGTCACTAAGTCTATCCTGCCCCTGTCGCCAGCCCTGCCGCCTGTCGCGTAATTTTGGCCCGATTGGGTGGTTTTGGTACTCGAATCAATGGTCTAGTTGACTGCAAATAAACCCTGAGTGTGTTGAGCGCTACCGGGCAAGTCAAGCCGGCCAAAGCGCGAGTTTTTGCCGCTGGTGAGTTGATCATACCTTGCCTAAACTGGCGCCTTGTTGCTGGTGGCTGAAACCGTTGCCCAATCCCCCGACAGAAGAATTGCTCGACGCGCGAGAATTGAAGTGTCCGGAGCCCCTGATGCTGGTTCGGAACCGCATGCGGGCGCTTGAGTCCGGGCAGTGTCTGCGGGTGCTTGCAACCGACCCCACCACAACCCGAGATCTGGCTAACTTTTGCCGCTTCATGGGGCATGAGATGGTGTTTTGTGACACCGATTCGTTCTCCTCCACCGGACAGCTGGTGTACGTTATGCGCAAAGATGGCGCAGAAAAGTGATGCTTCCTCAAGTCAGACCATTATTACAGCAGCGGTTCCCTAATTTGGCCGTGATTTTTCCCGTGGCGGCGCGGCGTTGCTGAGGCCTGCAGGTAGCTGCTGGTATTTTGCCTACGGCAGCAACATGAATCCCAAGCGGGTGCAGGCCCGTGGGCTGGATTATAGCCGGGTCATAGCCGGCTGGTTGCCCGGCGCTCAGATGGTGTTTAACAAGCAGTCAAAGGATCATCCGGATTGTGGCCATGCCAATCTCGTGAGCGCGCCCACAGATCCGGCATACCGGCATGTAGGCGCCGCTGGCGCCGAAGGGGTGCTCTACGAGCTGAAGGACGAGTCGATGATATTGCGCATGGATCCTTTTGAACGCACGCCAATAAATTACTCCAGGGAACGAATTTTTGTGCAATCCGAGTACGGACCAATAGCCACCTGGACGTACTTTGCGAATCCGGCTCTGTTGCGCGACAACCTGCGGCCGAGCCGGTCCTATCTGGAGCATCTGTTGGCCGGCAAGCCCTATCTGTCGCCGGCCTATTACCGAATGCTCGAAAGCCAGCCGGTGAGCGCCTGAGCCATGCCACGCGCACTCACCCAGGCTGAGATCTGCGAGTGTTTTAACCGCCTGTTCGCGATCCCTTTCAATGTTGAGATGCGCGGCGGCGGGGCGGAGCCCGACTATTCGCCACCCACCGCCAAGCAACGTGGGGCATTGGTCGCCCGTGCCGACTACGCCGCCAGTGCGTTGCACGAAGCGGCCCACTGGTGTGTCGCCGGGTCAGCCCGTCGGCGCTTGCCTGATTACGGCTATGTCTATCTGCCACCGCCAAGAAATCCGCCAGATCAGCGCAGGTTTTTTGCGTGGGAGCTGCGTAATCAGGCGGTCGAGTGCTACCTGTGCGACGCGGCTGGGCTTGCGTACCGCGCGAGCGCGGACGACCCGGAATTGGCGCTGGATGCGCTTGCCGCTTTTGAGGCGCGAGTGCGTGCGCTAAGCCTATCGCCACCCCAAAGAGCGCTGCAGTTAGCTGCCGAATTGCGGAGTGTTCGTGATGGCCGGCTCTAAGCCACTGCAGGACACCAAGTGGCTGCTCGATGGGTCGATTTACTTCTTTCGAGGTTACTTCGGCATGCCCGAAACGCTGGTCGATGCAGAGGGGGAGTTTTGTGGCGGCGTGCATGGGTTTGCGCGCGCGTTGCTGGTGGTTTTACAGCGCCATGGGTCGGCCAATGGACTGGTGGCGTTTGACCAAAGTCTGGGCACCTGTTTTCGCAATGACATTTACCCCGACTACAAAGCCAATCGAGCGCCGCCCGACGACAACATCATTTACCAGTTTGCCCAATGCGAGCGGCTCTGCGATTTACTCGGGCTCAGCCACGTGGCGGACCGGCGTTACGAGGCCGATGATCTATTGGCCACCGCCGCAAAGCGAAGCAGAAAAAAGACTATTATATATAGCAAAGACAAAGATTTAAGACAACTTGTTAATTTAAAGTGTGAGCTTCGGGATTTGCTTGGCGACGACCTCCACACCCGGCGCAGTTTTGCCCGGGAGTATGGTTTCGCGCCGGCGCTGTTTCCCGACTACCAGGCCCTGGTTGGGGACACCAGCGATAATGTGCCCGGGATTGCGGGCTTTGGTCCCAAGACTGCGGCCCGGCTAATCGCCGCCTACGGCAGTCTGGAGGCCGTGGTTGGGGCCCGCGCAAGGTTTGCCACAGACAGGGTTGGGGTGCCTCCAGAGGGTAAACTGGCGGCTAACCTTGTTAGTGGTCTGCCTCAGGCACTGAAAATGCGCGACGTACTGCGACTTTCAACTAGCGCGCCTTTGCCCCCTGGCGCCACTCGCAGGCGCGCAATTCAAGTCGCACCGCTTGTTGAGTTTCTCGCTGCACGGCGCTTGCGCCAATTCGCGCGTGGACTGGTTCGGCTCGATCTGTTGCCGAGTCAGTGAGTACAGGAACAATGAGCAGTAATGTGAATTTGGAAATGGATGTTGAGGTTGCTGTTGTGGGGGCGGGCGTTGTCGGTCTCGCTGTTGCCCAGGCGTTGGCGCGGGCTGATCACGAAGTGCTGGTACTGGAGCGCAATCTGCTGATAGGCGCTGAAACCAGCGCGCGCAACTCAGAGGTTATCCATGCAGGCATCTACTACGCGGCGGACAGCGAGAAAGCAGCGTTGTGTGTGCGGGGCAAGGAGTTGCTCTACGCGCACTGCGCAGAGCACGCGGTGCCGCATAACAACTGCGGCAAGCTCATTGTGGCGACGAGCGTAGAACAGTTCAGCACGCTGCGCACCTATCAGACGCAGTCCACACGCAATGGGGCAGGTGAGCTGCGTTGGGTTGAGCGGGACGAGCTTGCCGAACTCGAGCCGGCTGTAGAGGCGCTGGCCGCCGTCTATTCACCGACCACCGGCATCATCGACTCGCATCAGTACATGTTGAGCCTGCAAGGCTTGCTTGAGAGTCATGGCGGCATGATCGCTTTTGATACGGCGGTGACAAAGATACAGAAATCGCAGTCTGATCGGCTGCACCTGAGCACCAGTCAGGGCAGCATTGGCGCTCGCTGGCTGATTAACAGTGCCGGCTTGTGGGCGCCCGATCTGGCCCAACCGCTTGACCCATTGGCACCCGCTGCCCGCTACGCAATCGGCCACTATTACAGTTACTCCGCGGCGCCGTTCAAGCATCTGGTCTACCCGGTTGCCGCCGCGGGCGGGCTGGGTGTGCATGTCACACTCGATCTGGCAGGGCAAGCCAGATTTGGCCCTGACATTCGTTGGCGTGATCGGATTAACTACGAGTTTGACGACTCGCAGCGTGAGGAATTCATCGCGGCGATCCGGCGCTATTTTCCGGCCCTTGAAGAAGAACGTTTGCAGCCGGGTTACACCGGCATCAGGCCAAAACTTGCTCAGGCGGCGGGGCAGAGTGACGACTTTGTCATTCGTGGCCCTGCAGCGCATGGCATCCCTGGGTTGGTAAACCTGTTGGGGATTGAGTCGCCAGGGTTAACTGCGTCGCTGGCAATTGCTGAGCGAGTGAGCGGCATGGTAGCGGCACGCTGATGTTGCGGGTTGGGCTAATTGTTAATCCGTTGGCTGGCGTGGGTGGACCTGCGGCAATGAAGGGCAGTGATGGCGCCGTTGCACAAGATGCTGCTCAGGCACTTGGGGTTAGTCCGCAGGCAGGAATCCGGGCTCGTGAAACTTTTATGCAACTGGCGCAGTTGCTTGCGAGTGATAACCACAGGGCAACAATCACGCTTCTTAGTCCTGCAGGCGCTATGGGAGCGGAAAAATTTGCCGGCGCAATCGGCTTCGCTTTGGAGTTGGTCGGAGAAACGCCAGCGATCACAACAGCAGCAGACACCAGACGCTGCGCCGAGCGATTGTTTCCACTAGTGGACCTGTTGGTATTTGTTGGTGGCGACGGCACTGCACGAGATGTGCTGGATGTGGTTCGCGGTGCCTCGCAGTTTGCCGGCGTGCCGGTACTCGGTGTGCCTGCGGGTGTCAAAATGCACAGTGGTGTCTTTGCAACTTCACCACGCAGTGCCGCGATGTTATTGCACGAGCTTGTGATCGGCGGTCTTGTCGCTGCGACCGAGGCGGAAGTCAAAGATATCGATGAGGCTGGATTGCGGCGCGGCGAAGTTGGGTCGCAGCGTTATGGCGAGCTATTGGTGCCTGCCCAGGGTGGCTATCTTCAGCATGTGAAGTCTGGTGGCAAAGAAGTGGAGGCGCTGGTGCTCCTCGAGATTGCTGCAGAGATTGAAGAGTTTGTGGCCCCAGATACAGACCTACTGGTACTGGGTCCGGGCAGTACCTGTTATGCGGTGAAGGAGCGCCTACTTGGCAATACGGGCGCTGCTGAGCCGACGCTGCTTGGCGTTGACGTTATTCGTGCCGGCGAACTGCTGATCAAAGACGCAACACTTACAGACCTTTTACAACTTCAACGGGAGGACGGGGCAGGTGAGATGTGTGTGCTGCTGAGTTTCTCGCGTAATCAAGGATTTTTATTGGGGCGCGGCAATCAACAGTTGGGCGCAGCGGTGCTTGCCAATCTTGCCCCGACGCAAGTGCTGGTGCTCAGCAGTCGCGCAAAGCTTGGCAGCCTCGATGGCAGGCCGTTGCTGGTTGACACGGGCGACTTCGAGCTGGACCAGGAGTTTTCCGGTTTAACGCAGATAATTAGCGGTTATCAAGACAAACTCCTGTATCGGGTGCAGCCCGCCTGAGAGAGAATTCGTGACAGATCCCCATACTCAACCTGCTGGCCATCGAGATTGGCAATACGTTGCGCAGCGCGTGCTTACCAGGCTTCTTGCAGTGGGTGCCGAAACTACCCTCGTCCGCTTGTTTCATGGACGCGGTAAAACTCATCCTGGGTTCGATGATGTCACCGTAGATTTGCTGGGTGACGTTCTGGTTATTGCCCTGTTTGCCGAAGACGATGAGAGTGTTGTTGAGCTTGGTCAGTTGTTGCAGGCCGGCCTCAATGATGCAGAGCTGGCTGCGCACGACCAGGCTGCGGCGATTCGTGGCTGTATGCTGCAATTACGCCGTGGCCGGAAGACTGCTGGCGTGACACTTTGGGGCAGCGTGCCGGAGCAAACCGAAGGGTTGGAGGATGGTCTGCGATATGTGCTGCGCCCCCCGCAGAATCAAAATGTCGGCCTGTTTCTTGATGCTGCACCGCTGCGGAGTTGGGTGCGCGAGCGAGCCGATAAGCGCGTCGTGTTGAATCTGTTTGCCTACACCTGCGGTTTTTCAGTCGCTGCGATCGCGGGTGGCGCTCGAAAAGTAGTTAACAATGATATGAGCAGACCGGCACTAGACTGGGGTGCCGAGAACCACGCGTTAAACAAGCACCCGAAGGACGCAGTCTCATACTTGCCGCATAACTTGCTAAAGAGCTGGGGCAAGGTGCGTCGCTATGGCCCCTATGATCTGGTGATTATCGACCCGCCGACCAATCAGCGCGGCAGTTTTAACGCGGAGAAACAGTACCCCGGGGTGCTCAAGCAGCTCGCCAACATGCTGGCGCCTGGGGCGTTGGTTGTGGTGTGTCTGAATTCGCCCTTTCTGGGGCGTAACTTCATCGAGAATCAGGTCGCGCGGTGGTTGCCAGCTGCGCGGCCGCAGGGTTGGGTGCCTAATTCGCCAGACTTTCCAGAGGCCGAGCCAGAGCGCGCACTTAAGGTGGCGCTCTATCAGGTTTAATTTTTCAGCATAGCTGTCATCAAGCGCAGCATGATCGTCTTGAGGCGCAGTGAATCCCTGGGTCGCAGTGCGGCGTGCAATTGATGCCCGAGGCTTGATTGATCGAGCGCTACCGAAACTGGCACGCCGGAAGTGTTTTGCTCCGGGTTCTCACTGAATTGTTCGCTGGTAAGAGATTCGCCTGCTGCGGGTTCAAAAGTGGTGGGTTTGGTTAGCAGCACAAAGCAACGTGCACTTAGCACCGCCTGATCGATCGCTTCGGTTCTAACGGTTTCACCAAAGCGCAAATACCCTTCTTCTGCTAGCCACAGCATGGCGCTAAAACAGGCGAGATAGCGCGGGCTATGCATGCCGTACTCATCCGTTTCTTCAGCGCCACAGATATCGTCGGCCTGTAGAATGATGGGTTGGGGGAACGCACTCTGCAGTACTGTGAGAATCTTTGCAGCGTCCGCGAAAAACTCATCGGTTGTGATGCCCTGCATAAGTTAGCGCTGCCGGTAACCGTCCAGAAACCGAGCGATGCTTTCGATCGCGCCGGTTAGTTCGTCAACGCCTGGCAAGAACACGATGCGCAAGTGATCAGGTTGGTGCCAGTTAAAGCCACGACCGTGGACCAGCAGGATTTTCTCCGCTTCGAGTAAGTCCAGCACCAATTGTTCATCGTCGTGCAAATTGAATTTCTTGACGTCGAGTTTGGGGAACAGGTAGAGCGCGCCTTTGGGCTTGAAGCAGGAGACACCTGGTATATCGCACAGCATGCGGTGAGCGAGGTCGCGTTGCTCGAGCAAGCGCCCGCCTGGCGCCACCAGTGTGTCGATACTCTGAAAGCCGCCCAGCGCCGTTTGCACGGCGTATTGCCCTGGTACATTGCTGCACAGGCGCAGGCTGGCGAGCATATCGAGGCCTTCGATCAGATCACCGGCGTGATCCTTGGGGCCTGAGACCATCATCCAGCCAGTGCGAAATCCGGCCGCGCGATATGACTTGGATAAGCCACTGAAAGTCAGGGTAAAGACATCGTCTGCGAGCGAGGCCATAGGTAGGTACGGCTCGTTGTCGTAGATTACCTTGTCGTAAATTTCATCGGCCAACAGCACCAGCCGGTGGCGTCGAGCGAACTCCACGAGCTCGAGAAGCATCTCTTTACTGTACACCGCACCGGTGGGGTTGTTTGGGTTGATGACAACCAGCGCGCGAGTGCGCGGACTAATACAGGTCTCCAGATGTGCAAGATCCGGCTGCCAGTCTGCCTGTTCATCGCAGCGATAGTGCACGGGTTTGCCACCACACAGATTCGTAGCGGCGCTCCAGAGTGGGAAATCGGGTGCAGGAATGAGTACTTCATCGCCGTCGTTTAGCAGCGCCTGCATGGCAAGCATAACCAGCTCACTAACACCGTTGCCCATGTAAAAGTCATCGATCTGCGGTGCGCTTATACCGAGGGTCTGGTAGTACTGTTGAATAGCCTTGCGGGCCGGGAACAAACCCTTGGAGTCACTGTAGCCTTGCGCGTCTGCCAGATTACTCGCAACGTCCTGAATGATTTCTGCAGGGCAGTCGAACCCAAAGCTTGCGGGGTTGCCAATGTTCAGTTTGGTCACCTTATGGCCCGCTGCCTCGAGCTTGGTGGCCGCCGCCAGCACCGGTCCGCGAATGTCGTAACATACGTTATCGAGCTTGCGTGACTTGGTCAGTGGGGTGCGGTTGACGATAGAGGTTACGGTGGGGGACGACCCCTTAGCGGGTGGATTCAGCGTACTCATGCCTGGTCTCTCCTGGCCGATCTGGCGTTCCGGCTTGTTCTGATGGCTGCTGGGGCTGGCATATGCCGGTGTGCGACATAATAATAGGAAAGCAGGCTCTACGGAGCGAATTAAATGGGATACGCGATGACCGATGCTCAAACGCCGATTACTGGTACGACCGGCATGGCTGACAAGGTGGTGAAGACTGATGCGCAGTGGCGCGAACAACTCAGTGCCGAAGAGTATGAGATTACCCGTAAAGCGGGTACGGAGCGTGCGTTCACTGGTCGAGATTGGGACCTGAAAGACGACGGTCAATACGACTGTGTGTGCTGTGGTCAGCCGCTCTTTGACTCGACGACAAAGTTCGATTCAGGCACGGGTTGGCCGAGCTTTTACGAACCCATTGCAGAAGCGGCGGTGGGTTTGAAAGAAGATACAAAGTTCTTCATGCGGCGGGTTGAGGTGGTCTGCTCACGCTGTGATGCGCATCTTGGTCACGTGTTCCCTGATGGGCCCGAACCTACGGGGCAGCGGTATTGCATGAATGGTTATGCGATGACCTTTGCAAGCCGCAATGAAAGTCAGGACTAGGAGACAACCGACTAGGGCGACTGTTGTTGGTAGAGGTTTTCCAATTGGCGCAGGCAGTGCTGGGTATCTCGCCGGCGATTGTTCAAGTTGAAGTTGATATCGTAGTAGTGGTTCGACTCGGTGGCCGTCGCGCTGGTGACCTTGCACGTCAATTCTTCGAGGCGCAGATCGAGCACCTGTAAATCAACTACCAGTGCATCACCCACCTTAAATTCAGCCTGGGTTTCGACCTGCATCTTGGAGCTGTCGAAGCGCAGGCACTCAGCGTTGATTGATTGCCGAAACAGACCGGCCAGTCCTGATCGATGGATTTCCACGCCAATGGTGCCGTTGCAGCAAATTTGAAATTGTCCGGTGCTAGCCAAAGGTGAAATTTCCGTCAAAAGATCGAAGTATAGAAAGGTTATTGAGCTAACTAACTGACAGCAAGGAAAGAAGTGTTTCCAGGTGTTTCAGGGTGGTAAATATTAAAGCAGGTAGTTTGATGGTTTTGGGCGAGCGAGACAGCGCCTTGGTGCAGCGCCTGTGTGCGGCTGCCGATGTTTGCCCTGAACCCGTGGGGGCGTTCGAGCCCTCATCGGTTGCCACTGCCCAGCCTGTGAGTGCTGATCAGCTGCCGTGGCATCGAGAGATCTGTGCATCTGACCGACTGTTGCTCTGGTCCGCAGACCCAGTGCCCGGGGCTCCGTCCCTCCTGAGCCCGGTTGCCGTACATGCGCTGGCCAGAGGCGCTGATGTTTGGCTGGTTTCGCGCGTGCATGGACAGTGCGCCGCCGAACTTGTTGACGTTCTCGGTATAACGCTCTGTCTGGGGGAAGAGGAGCCAGGTACGCCATGCGCTGTTCGCTGCCAGAATGCAGCCGGCGAAACACTCGAACCCGGTCGCACGGGCTGGTTGGTGTGGGCTGCAACCCAGCTCGCTGTCGCGCGCAGTGTCGGTTATATCGATCCACACGGCTGGGTCCAGGTTCTTGGCGCGGCTACTCAGACTATGGTGCTGGCGGAAGGTTTGTTCACGCCGTTTGAAGGTGCGGCGTGTCTGGAGATGCACCCTCGTGTGACTCGAGCCAGTCTGCTGCTGTTGTCGGCAAGCCAGTGTGCGCTTGCCGGGCTCGAACGGGGATTTTTCGCAGTCACAGAGGTGACCGGACAGGCCAGCCCGGTGTTGGAAGTTGAGTTGCTCGACTATGTGCGCCGCGGAGTTTCTGCCGCGAAGTGTCCGCAAGGCATTCTCTGCGTGTCAGAGTTGCCAACAAGGAAAACGGGTACACCGGACAGTGCCGCTCTATTAGCCCTGGTGGAGGCACAGTTCGAGTTGCTATCAGTCGTCTAGTTTTGCAACAGGTTTGCTGGTGAATACTGATCGGTGAGCACGCGCGCGTCCTGGTTCCAATCACGACTGCTGTCCATCTGAGTTCGCACCTTTGCCAGATCGACACCGTACTTCTCGAGGGTGCTTTGCCAGCGGTTGATGTTCTGCTCAATCGACACGGCTGTTGGCTCTGGGCCATTGATCGCCATCACAACGCGATTTGCACTCGACGGTGTTGTTACATTGAACAGCTTACCGAATACGCTCGCGTACGTTGCGCTCTCGTGGTGGTAGAGCTTGCTAATAGAGAACGTATTGGCGAGTAACACGCCGCCCTGGCTTAGCAGTTTTTGCGTTTCTAGCAGATACTCGCGCGTCATCAGGTGCTCGGGGATGTAGTCGCCGTTGAAGGCGTCCAGGACAATCAGGTCATAGCGCGTGTCTCTGGCTGCGGCGCGTTTCCCAAAAATTCTGGCGTCCTGAACGTAGAGCTCGCCCGGTGGAGTGGCTTTGTAGTCAAAGTATTCTTCGGCGACGTTCACCACAGCCTGATCGATTTCGACAACGTCGATCCTGGCGGTGGGGAGTAGCTCGCGAAAGGTGACGGGCAGGGTGCCGCCGCCAAGCCCGACGATAAGAATAGATTTTGGTTCTGGATTGACCAGAAAACCGGCAAACACCAGTTTGGCGTAATCGAAAACGAGGCGTCTGGCATCGCGGCGATCTTTGCAGGATTGATTGCGCTGTTCGCGGCGTACGCTGAACTGCATGCACCTGCGAGTGCTGTCCTGAACGACCATCACGGTGCGGTAAAGACTGCGTTCTTTGTGAATGACACGTGTGGCGGCATCAACCGGGGTGCTCAGCAATGGTAAAACCAACAAGCAAAGCGCAGCTACGGCAGATGCCGGAGCAAGCTGTCGGCCCCATTGCTTGTGGCCAATAAATGCTGCACAACCACAGGCAATCAAGGTGCCGCAGAGCGCGATAAAGATCGTTTGCATCTCGAACCACAACACGAAATAAAAAGAGGTGGCCAGGGTGCCGATCGCGCTACCCAGCGTGGAAAAGAAGTACAGCCGACCCGCTACTTCACCTGCTCGATGACTCTGTTCTACCAGCAACCGGACGCTGTAAGGCGAAATAATGCCGAGGGTGAGTGTGGGGGCGATGAACAAAATGGAGGCTGCCAGCAATGAGCCAAAGCGGGGATCGCTCACCTGTTCAAACACTGTCTCCATAACGGTTTCGGCACTCAGCATGAGTGGCAGCAAAATGACGCCGCCAACAATAAAGACCCAGCCAAACCGGACGAGGCTGGGATTGTGCACCGACCAGCGCCCGCCGATGTAGTAGCCGAGTGCCAATGCCAGCATGAAGACACTGATCACTGACCCCCACACGTAAATACTGCTGCCGAACCAGGGTGCCAGCAAGCGCCCACCGAGCAGTTCGATCGACATAATGACAAAGCCGCCAATAAATGCGAGGCAGACGATTAGCGTGTTGCGTGAATTCATAGACCAGGCTTTTAGCTGTGTTTCTCTGAGTTTGCTGCTTTGCGCGCCTTGTAAGCGGCGCGATTGTCCTCGTAACTTTGTCTGTCCCCATTCGCCTCTGCCCAGGCTCTGAAGCCGCCATCGATGTGCGCCACCGGGCTTAGTCCCATGTCTTGCACTGCCTTTGTGGCAATTGCCGAACGCCAACCGCTTTGGCAGAAGAACACGTAAGTTTTGCCCTGCCCAAACTCGTTTTTAAAATAGGGGCTGTCGGGATCCACCCAAAACTCCAGCATGCCTCGTGGCGAATGAAAAGCGTCAGGAATGGTGCCCTCACGTTCCAGTTCGCGGACGTCGCGCAGATCGACGAAAAGATGGTCTGAGCGCTCGCGCAACGCCGCGGCGTCGGCGACTGACAGAGTAGTGATCTGGGCGTTGGCGGCGGCAAC
>CAZSYU010000052.1:0-26125 GCA_964611345.1 uncultured Pseudomonadales bacterium | reverse complement strand
ACGGTGGGCAAACCCATTATTGGGGTCATCCATATTTGCGACGAAGACGGCAAGGAGTTGCCCGTCGGTGAGTCGGGGCTTGTGTACTTCGAAATGCCGGAACGGCCATTTAGTTATCACAACGATGAGGCCAAAACAAAAGACGCCGAGCACCCCGAGCATGAAAACTGGACCGCACTGGGTGACGTGGGTTACGTAAACGACGGCGGCTTTCTGTTCTTAACCGACAGGGCCACCTTCATGATTATCTCTGGCGGGGTCAACATCTACCCACAGGAAATCGAAGACGCCATGATCATGCACAGCAAGGTCGCTGATGTTGCCGTGGTGGGCGTGCCCGATGAAGCGATGGGTGAGGCCGTAAAAGCGGTGGTGCAGGTACCCAAGGGTACTACCGCCGACGATGCGCTCGAGGCTGAACTGCTGGCTTACGCCCGCGAGCATATTGCGCACTACAAGTGCCCCAAGAGCATCGACTTTATGGACGAACTGCCGCGTCTGCCCACCGGTAAACTGTACAAGCGCCTGTTGAAAGACACCTACTGGGGCAAGACTGGTTCACGGATTGTCTAGCGAGGCGATACCCACCAACGCCCAGGGACTGAAAAAAGTACTCAGCGCGCCGCAGGTCATTGCACTGTCGTTTGGCGCCATGATTGGCTGGTCATGGGTGTTGTTGTCCGCGAACTGGGTGATGGATGCGGGCACGCTTGGTGCCCCACTTGCTTTTATTATTGGCGGTCTGGCGATCCTGTTTATCGGTTTGCTTTATGCGGAGCTGGCCTCCGCCATGCCCCACGCAGGTGGCGAACATGTTTACGTGCTGCGCGCGCTCGGTCCTCACGCGTCTTTCTGGTGTAGCTGGGCGCTGCTGATGGCCTATGCAACGGTGTGTGTGTTTGAGGCCGTTGCCCTGCCCACGGGCGTCGAATATCTGCTGCCACAAATCCGCTTTGCGACCCTGTGGAGTATTGAAGGCTCTCCCGTGGATGCGGGCTTTGTGCTGGTAGGCATTGTCGGTACCGTTTTAGTCACCTGGGCCAACTACGTCGGCATTCATACCGCGGCTATTGTGCAAAGCATCGTCACGGCCATCATTGTGTTGTGTGGTGTTCTGTTAATGACCGGAGCGGTACTCAATGGCAACCACGAGCAGGCAGCACCCGCCTTTGTGAACGGTATAGCCGGAATCACCGCAGTCATCATCATGGTGCCAGCCATGCTGGTTGGCTTTGATGTTATTCCACAAAGCGCCGAAGAAATTAACCTGCCACCGCGCACCCTGGGCGTGCTGCTTACCCTGTCTGTCGCGTTCGCTATCGCCTGGTATGCGCTTATCTCTTACTCGGTAGGACGCGGTATTTCAGCAGGTGCTCTGGGGGAAACCAGCATGGGCACGGCCGTTGCTGCAAGCAATCTGTGGAGCACTCCCCTAGCCGGCCAGCTGCTTGTGCTCGGTGGTATCGGCGGCATTCTCACTAGTTGGAATGCCTTTGTGCTGGGTGCCTCACGATTGATGTTCGCAATGGCCCAGGACGGCATGTTGCCTAAGGCCTTTGCAAAACTGCATCCAAGCCATGGCACACCACACATCGCCATACTCGCGATCGGTTGTGCTTGCGTCTTTGCGCCACTGGCCGGGCGCACTATTCTGGTGTGGCTGGTGGACGCTGGCAGTTTCACTATTGTTGTGGCCTACCTGTTTGTCGCCGTTGCCTTCCTTGCCCTGCGACGCAACGAACCGGATCTGTTGCGACCCTTTAAGTTACCTGCCGGTATCTGGTTTGGTCGCGTAGCGCTGATCTGCGGTGCTGGCCTATTTTGCCTGTACCTGCCGTTTAGCCCTTCAGGACTGCTATGGCCCCAGGAATGGTTGATCGTATTGGGCATGGGACTGCTTGGTGGCGTGACCTACTTAACCCACCGCAACGCAATCGCAAGACAGAGTTCAAACCGTGACGGAGCAGGCCAGAAATGAGCGAGCTATCCCCTGCAACTCAGCCAGAATTTTGGGCCGACTTTAACGACCGGCCCTTTCACAAGTACCTTGGGCTTAGGTTGATTGAGCGCACGCCGAATTACAGTAAGCTGGAACTGCGACGAACAGAATCAACACCGACAGGCATTGGCGGCAGTGTGCACGGCGGTGTGCTGGCTACCCTGGTGGACATGACAGCCGTAGCCGCCGTGTTTGCCGGTCTGCAGGAGGGCGAACAACCCGCTGGTACGGCAGATTTACAACTGTCTTATCTGCGCCAAACCAAAGGCGAAGTCGTCACCAGTGAGGGCCGTGTGCTTAAACGCGGGAGACAGCTGGCAACTATTGAGGTGAAGGTCACCGACGACACCGGGCGGCTATGTTGCAGCGGTCGGGTGTTGTATGCGTTCCGCGCACCGTCTTGAGAATCGCAATCCTGCCGTCTGTGTTCAGCAACGCAGAAAGATTAGCGAATTCTGTTAACTGCCTGCTCGGCAAGCGTTAGTGCCCGCAAAATGCGCTCCCGCATGTCTGGCAGATCAATGTCGTCGCTGCTCTTTTTGCCTTCAATGTAGCGTGCATAAACGCCGTGCAAAATGGCCGCTGACTTCCAGCGATTGAATCCGAGGTAGTAATCAATCTTCGACAGATCGCGACCGGTCTGTTCTGCATAGCGCGCAGCCAACTCACCGCGTGTTGGAAAACCAGGGGGCGCCATTGCTGCTTCCGGTGGTTGCGGTTCGGTGTCAGCAGGGTCGGAGAACCAGTTGAGCGCATAGGCAAGATCTGCCAACGGATCGCCCAGAGTTGAGATTTCCCAGTCAACCACCGCCGCGACTTTGTGATCAGGTCCAAACAGACAGTTATGAGGACCATAGTCGCCGTGCACCACGCGCGCCGGTCCTTGTTCTGGCATGTTCTCCAGGAAGTAACGTTGCAATTCGTGGGCACGTGGATCATCCAACTCGGCCGCCTCCATCGATGACGTCCATGAGCGGTACCAGGTTTTTAACTGGCGACCCACATAGTTGTCCTTTTTACCTAGCTCACCAAGTCCCACGTCATCCGGATCGACCGAATGCAGTTGGGCAAGCGTGTCGATGAAAGACAGCGCCAAACCGCGGCGCGCAGACTCGGGGATCAGGGCCTGCGTTTCTTCAGCGTTATACAACGGATGCCCATCGATGAGCCCCATCACATAAAACCACGCGCCGGTGATATCGGGGGATTCGCAAAACCCATAGGCTTTCGGCACAGGCACGCCCGTGGGCCCGAGGGAGGAAATTAGCGCCCATTCACGACTCATATCGTGGGCCTTGGGCAAGAGTTCGCCCTGGGGTGGTCGACGAATCACGGCTTGCTGGCCATTCGCATCATCAATCTGATACGTCAGGTTGGAATGCCCACCTTCGAGTCGTGTCCACTTGAAGGGCGGCTTAAGTTCAGCAACATTGGCAGCCACCCAGGCTTCAACGGCAGGTACGTCGTAGCCTTCAGGACCCAGACTCTCATCGTGCGTACTCATAGTGTTCCCCTCTCCAATCCGACTCCCCCATTCCGGCTCAATGGTACAAGAAATAGGCCATCAGCCGGGGATCGGAAAGCACACAGACGGTTGGTAACAGAGGTGCGGAAACAGAGGAGCGCTAAAGTGGTGGAGCCAGGCGGGATCGAACCGCCGACCTCCTGCGTGCCACGCAGGCGCTCTCCCAGCTGAGCTATGGCCCCAAAGCGAGGCGCGATATTAGGTAGCCCCCTAAAGGGTGTCAAGAGAATCACCGGCTTTGGGCGGAATAAGCACAGCCCCCATTGAATAACCATATTATGTTAAATATCGGCACTCGATCCTTGCGGCGAGTCACGCCGCAGCGCGCTAATTCTCCTGCGCGACTACCCAGCTGCCAATCGCTTCGGCCAGTAACTCGACAACCGCATCCGGTCGCTGCATTGGAATAAAATGACTGCAGTCCGACCAGTGCAGTTCGGTGCCAGCAGAGAACCGCTCAACCAACCCGGCCCAGGTCGGTGAGGCGGAAAAATCGACGTCATCGCCCGAGGGGCTTTTGGCGCGCACGATGACAACCGGTACCGCTACGTTTGCGACCAGATCGAGTATTTCCGGCGATCCGTGTGACGTCATGTACACCTGCGCCTCTACCCGGGGATCACAGAGCAATCGATAGTCCCCGGCAGCGTTTTGCGTAAGCCCGTGCACACAATAGTCCCGCAGGATATCGGGGTGATAAAGATGAAACGCGCCCTTGCCCTGCAGACGCTCGATCATCTCTTGCGGTGAGGCAAACGAATTGCGGCGTTTCGATGCGGGATGCAGTTCGGCGTCGTCAGCACCGATTTTATGCGGTGAGGGTGAGGCGTAGATCTCTGGCGAAAATACCGTCGGATCAAGCAACAACAGGCTAGCAAAGGCCTCTGTTTGCGCCGCTGCCATGATCATACCAAATGAACCCATGGAATGGCTGATGCCAATAACCTGCCTAAGACCCAGGGCCTCTACAAACGCCACTTGGTCCTCGCCGTAAGTGAGCCAGTTGCTAGCTGCGACAGACTCACTGCGCCCATGGCCCCGCTGCTCCAACGCAATGCAGTGGTGCTGCGGAAAACGGGCAATGTGATAGTCCCAGACCCGACCATGGAAACCCGTCGCATGCACAAACAGCAACGTGGGGGTGTCTTCCCGCGCAACACCATACTCAAAATAGGCGAGTGTCGTCCCATTAACGTCGACGGTTTTCAGCTGCGGTTCACGCGCCTGAACACTCTCCATGTTCACTCCTCTGCTTGTGCAGCTTCGAGTGCGCGCCAGGACTTTTCAAACCGCTTGGCCTCTTTCTTCGAAACCCCGCCAAGTGCCAGAAGGGCCGAACGCAACCGCATACGGGTTATGTCTGCGCCCAGCAACGCCATCGAATCAAACAAAGGCAGCGTCACCGCTTTACCACCAATCGCAACAAAGAGTGGCCCGAGAAAGTCCTTCAGCTTGAGATCGAGTCCAGCGGCGAGTGCAGCGCAAATGTTGTAGATATCGTCCCGTTGCCAACTACGGGCCACGTCGAAAGAGCGCAGGCAGTGATCGATAATTTGTCTGGACTGATCACTGGACACCCGCTTGTGATCAAAACTCTCCTCGTCGAGTTCGGCGCGATCGCCCAGCAGGTAATCTACCTGCGGAACTATATCCGCAAAGCGATGGGTGCGCTGCTGTATCAGAGGAATGAGCGCACGCAGTCTGTCGTTTTTGCTGAACCAGGCCATGGCTCGCTCTGCAAACTCATCTTCTGCCAAGGCCCGCAGGTATTCGCCGTTCAACCAATTCAGCTTGTCGATATCGAACACCGGGCCGCCGAGAGAGATACGCTCGAGACTGAAAGCGTCCTGCATCTCTTGCAATGAAAAAATCTCGCGCTCATCGGGCATCGACCAACCCATGCGCCCAAGATAGTTGGCGACGGCCTCAGGCAGATACCCCATGTCGGAATAGTAAGTCACGCTGGTTGGGTTCTTGCGTTTCGACAATTTCGAAGAATCCGGGTTACGCAACAACGGCAGGTGGGCATGCACTGGCATTTCCCAACCCAACGCCTCGTACAACCGCGCATGCTTGGGCACCGAGTTAATCCATTCTTCGCCGCGCATGACATGGCTGATCTCCATAAGGTGATCATCAACCACCACTGCCAGGTGATAGGTTGGCATGCCATCGCTTTTCAGCAAAATCTGCATATCAACCTGTTGCCATGGAATCTCAATTGTTCCGCGTAGCGCATCAGTGAAACTGAAGGTTCCCTCGGTGGGTACCACCAGTCGAATCACGTGGGCCTCGCCGGCCTCGACTCTGGCTGCCGCAGTCGCAGGCTCGATGTGCTGGCACAGCCCGTCATAGCGCGTGGTCTTGCCTGCCGCGCGTTGGGTGGCGCGCATTTCATCCAGCCGTTCGTTGGTGCAGAAGCAGGGGAACGCATCCCCCTGACTCACCAACTGGTCAGCGTAGCCGCGATAAATGGCTTGCCGCTCACTTTGTCGATACGGACCATGGGGACCTCCAATATCGGGTCCTTCGCTCCACTCGATGTTTAGCCACTTCATGGCGTCCAGAATCACGGCTTCAGACTCTGTGGTGCTCCGCGCCCGGTCAGTGTCCTCTATACGCACGATGAACTCGCCGCCCTGGCTATGGGCAAACACCATGTTAAATAGCGCAATGTAAGCCGTACCCATATGCGGGTCGCCTGTTGGTGACGGGGCAATACGGGTTCGCACTGGCTTGGAGCTAGCACTAGTTGGGGCTGTAGACGACATGAAAGGCTGCGACTTGCTCAGAATTCACCAGCGCGCAGTGTACTAGACAGAAGCCTTTAGCGCCCTAGAAATACGTGGCGCCTTAGATACAGGCCTTAGCGCCCGCGGCGACTCAAAAGACAGCCGCGGCGACTTAAAAATAGAACGAAACGAAGGCCCTGATCACGGCCGCATTGAAATCGTAGAGCGGCTCTTCGCCCACCGCAACATTGCCGGTCACTCGCAGATCGCGAAAGTCATCGTACTGAAACAGGATTTGGTCGAAGAACAGACTGGCCTGTCCCCGCTCCACAAACGGCAGCCCTGGTGTTTCAAACTCATAGCTCATGCCGATACCCACAGTATGACTATTGAAACTCGCCAATTCCTTGTCTCGTGCCAGAAAGTTCTGCTGGTTAGAACGCGAAAACAGGTCGCTGTAAAAGTCCGCTGAGGTCTGATTGTAGAAGCGATAGCGGACATCGAGAGTCAGCCCTTCTTCCAACGGGTGCGTGTAAGCCAGCTCAGCGTTGTAGGCCGTTATACCCCACGAATCTGTGTAGAACCGGCCCTCTCCCTTTAAGGCCGCCCGATAAGGTAGATAATACAAACCTCGCAACGCCACTGCGCTACTGGTCCGGGTGCCTGGATAGCGCTCAGCCTCAAAGCTGAACCCGCGAGCAGCGGAAGGGTCAACAAAGCGTACCTGACGATAAGGGTTGTTTAAAAAACCCTCGTCACTAATACCCTCGTAGTTCAGGCTGAGGATAAAACTGGGTGAAATCACCTGAGTCAGGTCGACGCGCCACGATTGATGCTTTGCTTCTTCTTCAAAGATCTCGTCGCCATTGCGCCTAACGGTGTCCCAACCACGAGAGTAGGAGATGCCCAGTGTGGTCAGGTCGCCAAAGAAATCTTGACTAATACCGAATCGTACGGCGTTACCCTCGTAGTCGTCTTCGTCACTTTTAGTCCACGACAATGCAATGGAAGTCTTGTTGCGCAAATAATCAATGCCAGCGCTCACCTGATCACGTTCTTCAGTGTACTCACTGGCAGTGGTCACCACATCGATGGACGCGCTCGAGACTGAATCAACGTAGTAGTTGCCCCACACCGATACTTTGTCCGCAATGCTCTTACGCACCAATACAGAAGGACCGCTTACATCCAGACCATCACCCTCGTAGCCGTGGTACAAAATATCGATTCGATCTTCAGGCAAGACCGCAGCCAGGGCCGGTGAAGTAGCCAGCAGCACAACACCAAGCAGCACGCCAAGCAGCGCATCACGCAACACCAATCCTTGCGCGAGATGCGTGGAATATTCTCTTGAACCAGAAGTAGCCACTAGTTGCAACCACACCCGCCGCCGGCACCACCTTCTGCACCGCGAGCACCTTCTCGTACCTGGTACACGTGATGCATAAATGCACTGGCTGTACCGTTGCGATCAAAACTCATGATGGGGTCTGCGAGCTTGTTACGTTCAAAGGGGCTTACCCAGGGCTTCAGTTCCAGGCTTGCACACCCGCCACTGGTAATTGCCAGCAGTGCAATCAGACCACTCAAAACCACCTTCCGACAACGTCTCATACTGAATTCCTCTAGAAAAATACTGTCAGGCCAGCGCTAAGTTCAAAGTTGTGTTTGGTTTCGCTCTCACCCAGCAGATCCGTTCTAAACACGTGGTCGCGAACGTCGACTCGAATTGCCAGCCAGTCATTGGCTGCAAGACGGTATCCGAGACCCGCATTTACCGTGAATCGGTCGTCGCCGCCGAACTCCGTAGAACCAACGCCAGCGATCAAATACAGGCCACCTTTAAACGCCCAACGATCAGCAATGAAGGCCTCGCCGGGGAGTATGTTTACGCCCAGTCCCACGTTGTAATAACTAATATCGCGCTCTGCGTCGGTAAGCAGCTGCGCACCACCAGACAGACGTTCGAAGCTGGTTTGCCCAAGTGTTGAGTTCGCGTAAGCCGCTTCAACAAAAAAATCTTCGGTGATGTGGTATGCCCCGCGAGCACCATAAACTGCGTTGCTACCAAAATCTTCAACGCTAAGCACGCCGGCAAAAGCACCAATCTCAAAATTCTCGGTATCGAGGCGATCGATGCGCACCTCTTCGCGTTCGGGCTCGCGAACGATAAGCGGCTCTAGCTCAAGGTCATCTGCGTCGGCACCATGAACGCTTTGCACACCAAAACCGGCGGTAAGCACGAAGGCACAGGCAAGCATAAAGCCACCAGTGACTTTCTGAGCTAATCTGTGAGGTATCGGCCAGGCGTGCATATTTATTGCTTGCCTAAAAAGACGCTGAATCCTGTCTTCCATTCGTTGATCTCCTGGTTGTCGTCCCGACTACTGAGAACAGTGTGGCGTCGATATTCAAAATTCATCACGAACCGTCGTGACAGGTAGATGTTTGCACCCAATCCGGCATTCACGATCTCATCCGTTCGATCTTCAGCCTGAATGACTGTGGTCTGCGGTTCGGTGTGGATTATGCCGGTGCCAATGGTGAAATAAGGTGACACACGCCACTCTGGGAACGGATACATGACCACATTTACCGTACCCATTACGCCGTCAGAAAAGTTACCTAGAATTTGGGTTCCGGTCAGCCGCAGCGATATGTTCTTGGTAACCCCGTAGGCGAGGTAGCCATCAATCGTGCGGGCGCCATCAAAGTCACCAACGGAGAACCCCATTTCCCATTTCCGGGTTTCGTAGTCACCACGACCAACACCGCCAAAATCGATGGCTTCACCATCCAGATCAAGCGTATTCCTGAGTTGCCTTAATGGCACCCAACCACGCTTGCTTATCTGGGCACCACGATGCAGCTCGACCTTAAACCAGTCTGTCCGACGCTTTAAAATCTTTATGGTTTCGCCTTCACCGGCAACGTAAAACACGGGGTAGCCGCGTCCTGGCCCCGTGTGCATTTCCAGAAACGGGTCAGACACCAGAACATCTGGCTGTTCGCTGGTGAAAATCTGGCTAATGCCCGCAGAGGCTGCGTTGCTCGCAAACAGCAGGACACACACGAGCAGCCGTTGGCACAGGCGCTCGGCAGCTGTCTTCATGATATTTCTAACTCTTTGCACCGTTTGTCCTTTTCGGTTAATAGGGAGTCGGTTAATAGGGAGTTGATTAGCTGTAAGCTACTGTGGAACCGCAAACGGATCGTTGTAGTACTGCGCGCCGATATCCAGCCACTCGCTAATCAACTTCAATTCTGCATCCGACAGATAGCCTTCATGACTACCGCCAATTGCAAAGGGCGCAAAGAACCCGCCAGATGCTGCCGCACCAGCGACTCGCATAGCTGAGGTAACACGAATGCCTTCCAACAGGGGTATCGGTTGCCCTGCGCCATCAAGAATCAGTAGCCCATCGTCGTCGGTTTCAAACACCTGATTGCCATCATCGTCAAACACCAGATTAAGGATGTCCTGCAGCGCACCATTGATAATTTCCTGTTCGTTGTCGTTGAAGAGCAACTCACGATAACTATTGAAATGAGCAGCCTGATCAGGTGACAGGCCATCGGACAGATCAAGCTGAGCCACAGGAATCTGCAATACCCCGGCATCGTCTGTCGGCGAATGGCAGGTTGAACAGGTGAAATCGGCAAGTTTGGTTACGCCGTCAGTGTCTAGGACTTCGCGATTTAGCGTCCATAACGGATGAATGTTGGTCTCGTAGTTAATCGTGGTGCGACAGGCTGAATTCCAGCTCTGCAGGCAGTTGGTTGTGGTGGGTGCTTGGGTCTGCAAGTCAGTGAAACGTGCCATCAGATCCGGATCTTCCTTGCGTACGGTCGGATCAGTCCAGATGTCTGTGAATAGCAAATCCAGACTAGGTGTACGTACACCATTGATACGCGCATTAACCTCCGCCATCGTTTCACCCGCATTGGCGAACATCTCGGGATTGGTATTGGGATAGGGAGACCCGTCTAGGGGGGCACCAGCGTGTGCAGATGGCAGTTGCGCATCGGCACGACCATGCGCAACCTCTGATTCGGCGTCATGGCAGCCAACACAATTACGCTCTTCGCCCGGGCGCATCTGTAACCAGTTTTGATGGCGTGGACCAACACGTTTACCCGTTGCATCGACAACACTAATGTAAAATGCAACATTGGCTGGCACTTTCAGCATTACGCTACCATCCGGCTCGATGGGCACGTAGCCCATTATCTCGCGCATCAGTTGATCACGGGAACGTCCGAACGCCGTGTTATTGATATCAACAATATCGTCTTCAGCCATTGAAACGGCCTTAACAAGACGCAGAAACCGGGCAGGACGGTCAGCGGCACTGAACTGGGCTGGGTCGGCCAGCGCTGCGATATTTTCGCTAGCGGTGCCGTCAAAATCGTAGACGCTGCGGATATTCAAGACACCGACGCCCTGTGCTACCAAATCCGGATCAAGATCGAGCCCCGCAACACCATCAGGAATAGCGGCGGGTGCGGCGCGGCTCTCCAGAACCACAGCCTCGGTAAACGCTTCGCCTTCCTCAGGCACAACCACCGGTTGCTGGGTATTCTCGAACAGGTCATGGATCCAGACCCCAAACAGCGGGTCTGCCTCAGCAAGCCCCAGTGCCAGCGTCTCATCGGTGCAGGGCACAATGTCGACGCCGTCAGTGAGTCGACATTGGCTCCAGGTAACCAACAGGCGGTCGGTACCATCGTACAGGGGCACAGTACTTGCGTATCGACCCGCGCGCGAGATGGCCTCTGATATTGTGAAATCGCCGGTGATCAAAAGCTCTTGAGCTTCCGGAGTTGCACTAGAGCCATCCGGAGTCAAGATTGTATTGTCGGTGTAGTTCGCCACATCAATCGCAACCGGTAGCGCACCCAACTGATCGGTTGATTCACTCGGCCGTAACAGCGCAAACACACGACCGTCAGGCAACTCCTGCGCTTCCACAAATTCAATCGCAGAGTCTTCACTAAAACTGTCATGACTGTTCAGGCCATACAGCAACTCCTGATTCCGGCCATCTGGAGACATCGTATACAGGCTGATCTGATCGTGATCATCGATATTGTCCCAGCGGCTATAAACTATGCGGCCGTCGCTCAATAACGCTGGGTCCATGTCAGAGCTCTGGTTGAAGCTAATTTGCTTTAGGTCAGTACCATCGGTTTCTATGGTATGCAGACTAAGCGCCTCACGATTGCGATTCTCATCAAGATGAGCAAATTGGGGTTTACCCTCATCCAGCAACACGGCCTTCGACTGACGTTGGCGGGTAGACGCAAACAAGATACGACCGTCGACTAAAAATCGGGGCGCGAGGTCCTGCCCTTCTTCCGCGCGAATATCAGATTCAATGACACGTATGAGTGTTTCCGAGGGATGATCGTAGAGCCAAATGTTCCAGGTCGGTTGCTCGTCCTCTTCCAATCCCGGTATATCGGGTGCCCGCATGGCAAACAACAGCTGGGTACCATCGAAGGAGGCGGAAAGGTCTTTGACGTCGTAAAGCGGAGGATTACCGTCTTCGTCGTTGTCAAACACCCCTGCGGTAATCACTCGCTCCGGCGCACTTGGCGAGGCTCGATCTCTAATAAGCAGCTCAGCACCCGGCCGAAACTGCGCCGGATCACGCACGTTGTTAGTCGGGAGCGCTTCTTGCAGCTCGCCATTCACTGTGATTCGCAGAGTGCGCTTAACATACGCCAACGGAAAATCGACAGTTGCAGGATCGGCTTCCTGGCCACCGCCCAACAGATCACTACCGCCGGAAGAGGAGCTTCCTCCACACCCAGCGAGCAATCCTGCGACTAGAAAGGCAACAGCCAAACCCGCCTTCGGTGACTTTTTTCTTCGCGCCTGTGGCAAAAGATCTGTCTCATCAACTTACAAGTTCCTCATATTCTTTCATAAGGCACAGGTCCTCTTTGTGATGCGCAGCACAGCCAGCATGAGTGATGGTGATCTACAAATCTGTCCATCTCGCTCGCGCGTTCCGCTTAGCCCAATAAATCGACTCCGCAAAGTATTTTTTCCGTCAATAAACGGGAAGTGCGTCACAGCTTGTTGCGCCGCTTTCCCTGAACCTTACATATCTAATACACGGTCATTGCCTGGGACGGGTGGTGGTCGCGAGGACTGACAACCCGACTTCACGGTTGACTCGCGCGATCGTGAGCCAAGGGTAATAGCAGGGAGTAGCCGATGAATCTTGTGGCCTATGGCCGGGCGGAGCGCCTTAAAAGCGCGTACCGCACGCTTTGCACTTATTTCGCGAATGTTGGTGTAAGTGTTGTTGCGAGCAGTGTTTTGCTTACCACACCCGCGACTTTTGCGGACGCGCGTAGTCAGGCGAAACGCATCCACGACCGTCTCGCTGGCGTTCCAGCAACGCAGATACAGCTTGATCAGTTAACCACTCAGGTAGAAGCAGATCCTCTGCAGGCTGCGTTTGCAGCTATGGAGCATCCCGATTTCTTCAATGTAACTCTTAAAAATTTCGCCGCTCCATGGACCAATCGGGAAGCGAACGTCTTCGTGCCACTAAACGATTACACCGCCACTATTATCGGCATGGTGCGCGATGATCGTGATTTTCGCGGAATTTTGAGTGACGACATCGTCTATCACGGTGCCAACGTTGCTGCAGCTCCTCCTTACTCGAACTCTGACAACGCACATTACGAAGCACTGGAAGCACAGGCAGTTAATTTGAAAGACAACCTGGTTGCCACAGCCCAGTCTTCACTGAACGGGCTGCCCGCGGCTGCGACCGCGGGAGTCATTACATCAAGAGCGGCGGCCAAGTCGTTCTTCATTGACGGAACAAACAGAGCGATGTTCCGTTTCACTCTGCTCAATCACATGTGCAACGACATGGAGCAAATGCAAGACGTGACAAGAGCGCCAGATCGGATTCGTCAAGACGTTTCGCGAAGTCCCGGTGGCGACAGTCGGGTGTTTCTAAATAACTGCGTAGGTTGCCACTCCGGTATGGATCCCATGGCTCAGGCGTTTGCATACTACGATTACAGCTACGACGTTGAGAACGACCCGGAAGGTGAGAATGGTCGAGTTACCTACAATGCCTCGGGTGCTACAGATCCGGTCACTGGCAGTCGCGTGGTTGCCAAGTACTACAACAACGAAAGCACGTTTCCGCAAGGCTTCCGCACTCTGGATGAGTCTTGGAGCAACTACTGGCGAGCTGGTTCAAATGCAGTACATGGTTGGTCAGCCAACCTCCCGGGTTCAGGGAGTGGCGCTAAGTCCATGGGTCAGGAACTGGCTAACAGCGATACCTTTGCGCAATGTCAGGTAGAGAAAGTGTTCACAAACGTGTGCGTACGTCCTCCTGCAGACAACATCGACCGGGCGCAGATCAATAGCATGGTGTCATCGTTCAGAAACTCTGGCTACAACCTCAAGCAGGTCTTTGCAGAGTCCGCCGTTTACTGCATGGGCGAATAGCGAGGGGACGTATGATGGACACTAACAAAAAATACTGCCCGCAACGCGCATCACACCTGGCACAACTGCTACGGCTGACAGCCCTGCTGCTGCTAGGCAGCCTGGTAAGCGCCTGTGGGTCTGGCAGTGGCGCCGCAGTTACAGAAATAGCGTCCAGTTCGACGCCGAATGTTAGCAACTACACGGGCCCCGCCCCGGCCACGGCTGATGTTCAGAACTTCAGACTCGCCGTGTGGGACAACCTGGTACCGAACAATCGCTGTGGCGCCTGCCACAACGACTCTCAATCACCGCGCTTTGTCCGCTCCGACGACATTAACCTCGCCTATGACGCGGCCAATACGGTTGTAAACCTCACGGACCCTGCGAATTCGCGAATGGTCACAATCGTCCGAGGCGGTCACAACTGTTGGCTAACAGATGACAATGCCTGCGCAGACATCATTCAAGGATACGTTAGCGATTGGGCTGGCGAGGCGCTGAATAGCAGTGGCACCAGTATTACTCTCACTGCTCCCAGCCTGAAAGCACCAGGAGCAAGCAAGAATTTTCCAGAATCTTCGGCTGACTTCGGTAGCACGGTGTACCCGCTACTCACTACCTATTGTTCGGATTGTCACTCCGACACCTCCACGACACCGCAGCAGCCGTTCTTCGCCTCCGCAAACATTGAGACTGCGTACAGCGCTGTAAAAGCCAGAATTGATCTCGACACACCAAGCAGCTCTCGCCTGGTTGCTCGGCTCGGAGCGGAATTCCATAACTGTTGGAGCAACTGTTCCAGTAATGCAATGGCAATGGATGACGCTATTACCCAACTCTCAAACGGAATCGAGCTGACTGAAATTGATCCCGATCTGGTCACTAGCATGGCGTTGACCCTGCCAGAGGGTATCGTCGCAGCGGCCGGTGGTCGAATAGAAACCAACATCATTGCGTTGTATGAATTCCAGACCGGTTCTGGCAGTACCGCATTTGATACCAGTGGTGTTGAACCAGCGCTTAACCTTACGCTGTCTGGAGATGCCGACTGGGTCGGTGGCTGGGGTATTAGCATGGTCAACGGCAAGGCTCAGGGTTCTACCAGCGCAAGCGCAAAGCTCTATCAACAACTTACCAGCACCAATGAGTATTCCATTGAGGCCTGGGTTGTACCCGCAAACGTTACTCAGGACGGCCCGGCGCGCATTATCAGCTATTCGGGCGGCACGGATGATCGCAATTTTATGCTGGGCCAGACCCTCTACGACTACGATGTACTGAATCGCACCGATCAAACCGGGGCAGATGGACAACCAGTGCTATCGACACCCAGTGACGAGGAAGTGCTACAGGCAACGCTGCAGCATGTGGTCGCCACCTATACCCCCACAGAAGGTCGTCGAGTTTACGTGAATGGCGTAATGTCCACCCCTGACGATGATCAACTACCTGGGTTGCTGACGGACTGGAACGACACCTACGCCCTGGCGATAGGTTCGGAGGTCGACAACAATAATCGCTGGGCGGGTACCGTACGGATGCTTGCCATTCACAGTCGTGCACTTAATGTCGAGCAAGTGCAAACCAATTTCGAAGCAGGCGTTGGTGAAAGATACTACCTGCTGTTCAACGTGAGCGATCACGTTGACATGGAAGACGCGTACATTGTATTTGAAGTGTCGCAGTTCGATTCCTACGCCTACCTGTTTGACACACCATTTTTCACGGTCCTTGGCTCAGAAAATCCGACCAGCATCCCCGTCAAAGGGATGCGTATCGGCGTCAACGGCCGCGAGGTGCTGGCGGGGCAAGCCTACGCTAACCTAGAAACAACCATCGATGCGGCGGCCTACACGGAGGCAGAAGGTCGACTCGCGCTGTCCCCACTGGGAACCGTTGTTGGCCTTGAGAAAGGACCGGAACTTGATGAGTTCTTCCTTACGTTCGAAGAACTGGGTGATTCTACTAACGTGTTTGTCGAGGCGGCACCCCCTGCCCCACAGGATCCACCGAACGTACCGCGCGCTCCCTCAATCGGCATACGGGACTTTGCTGAAGTTAACGCCAGTTTCTCTGCAATCACCGGCATAGCAACGACCAATCCCAACGTTGCCAACACGTTCAACGCCGTATCACAAGCACTGCCAATCAGTCCGGCGGTTGAAGGATTTATCTCTTCTCAACAAATGGCCGTTACGCAACTGGCCATTCAGTATTGCAATGAACTGGTGGACAGCCCCAGTCAACGGGCCGAGTTTTTTCCGGGCTTCGATTTTAATGCCGAGTTAACAGAGGCATTTAAAGACAGCTACCTGGTCATTGATCCGCTGATAGCAAGGGGCATAGGAGATGTGAACACCCAACCCAACCCCGACGCGGTGCGGGCCGAATTGACTGGGTTAATTGACCGACTCTCATCATGTGGTACGAGCTGTGAGCCAGACCGCACCGAACGGGTGGTCAAGGGCACCTGCGCCGCCGTACTCGGCAGCGCCGCCGTTCTGGTCCAGTAACTAGCTCGCCCAACAGGTAAAGGAATCCTCATGTTAAGACTTAGAAAGCGCACGTATAATGATCCGCTTAAGCATGAAAACCACACGCGTCCGCGTACTCGTCGTGAATTTCTGTCGCAGGGATTTATCGGCGGCGCGGGTATGTGTCTGGGTGGCGCGTCTATTACCATTGGTAGTGGACCAAATGCGCACGCGCAGTTTCTGGATCCCGCGCTCGCCGACATCGTACGCAATCAGTGTGGCGTTGCAGTAAACGGCGCCGGCAAGATTCCGTTTATATGCTTTGACCTTGCGGGTGGCTCAAGTTCTGCGGGCTCAAATGTTTTGGTTGGAAATCAGGGTGGTCAACTGGACTTTCTAAGTACCGCCGGCTACGAGCGTCAAGGTTTACCTGGCGATATGATTCCCTCAATAACCAATCCACAAACGGGTACGAGCGACTTTGTCGATCAACAACTCGGTTTAGCCTTTCACTCAGACTCTGCGTTTCTGCGCGGTATGCTCGAGAAGGTAACCAGCCCGGCAACCCGGGCGAACATAAATGGCGCGGTTATACCCGCCCGGTCCGAAAACGATACGGGTAACAATCCGCATAACCCAATGTACGGCATCGCCGCGGCAGGTGCCGGCGGCTCTCTGCTTGATCTGATCGGTTCAGAGAATACCGATTCGGGCGGCAATTCGATCGCCCCCATGGACATGATCGACCTGACGCTGCGCCCAACCAAGGTCGACAGGCCCAGCGATGTGACTGGACTGGTAGATGTGGGTGACCTTACCGCCGTGCTCAGCCAGCAGGACGCCGTTGCCGTAATGGAATCGATTTACCGCATTAGCGACGAAAAAATGAATGCCGTTAGTGTTTACGGGGCTAATGACCCATTGCCGCCGATCACCTCTGCCGAAGTCGTCAGCGACATGGTCCGCTGTGGTTATCTAAAGAGCGCTGACCTTGCCGACCGATTTGGCGATCCAAGCACGCTCGACCCCGCCAACGATCCACAGATCGTGGGACCGGCCGGAGTTTTCTCAAACGCCGAATTTGCCTCCGAACGAGAATTTCGTAAAACCGCCAGCGTAATGAAGATGGTGATCAACGGATTTGCGGGTGCTGGTACTATCGAAATGGGCGGCTACGACTATCATGGTGGCCGGCGCGCCGAAGGTGAGGTCAAAGACTTACGGGCCGGACGCTGTATGGGAGCCTGCCTGGAATACGCCGCTCGCATCGGCACACCACTCATGATGTACGTGTTTTCCGATGGTTCTTTGTCATCAAATGGTGCTATCGACGACACGATAGACGGTCGCGGCAAGGGCGAGTGGGTAAGCGACAACCAACAAACCGCAGCGACCTGGTTTATGGTTTACAACCCGAATGGTCCTGCGCAATTGCTGGGCGGCACACCTGAGGAACAGGCACTGCATCAGCAACTGGGTTACATGCGCTCCAACGGCAATGTGGAAACGGCAGCAACACCAATCGCCAACAACGTCAATCAACTCGCGCAAGCCGTCACCCTGAACTACATGGCACTGCATGGCGAGCAAGCTAACTTCGGCTCGTTGTTTCCGGGCCATGGCTTGGGCAATGCCACACTACAGGACAGCCTGACGGCCTTCGCACCCATCGTGAATGGCACGCTGGACAATCCTGTCTAAAGCAATCCTGTACAATCAGGCGTCATCCACCGCCTGGAGATTCTGAGTGACCAAGGTGCCTCTGCACTGCCCAACATGCAGCGGAGCGCTCCACTCTGCTGCAAAGACAGGCGCTGAAGAAGCTGATTTGCACTGCACCGCATGCAACCTGGATTTCCCCATGCTCGGCAACCTGCGCTGCCTGCTACCGGCAGGTGCCCTCGATCTTGCAGTGTGGGAAGCGCGTGCCCACAAAGAGCTCCAGGACTTGCAGCATCAACAACAAACCGCTGCTACCGCCCTCGAACAACTCGCCGCTACAGCAGCAACAGCCACAACGAGACAGCGCCTGGAGTCGCTTGTGGCGGGGTATGCCGGACAGCTGGAATGTCTCCACTCAATTCTTGCACCTTTGCTCGCCGGCAGAGCAAGTAGTGATCGAGCAACTTACAACGCTCTGCATACGCCGGGTCTCCTCGACAGCACAACACTGTTTAGCTACACCACTAACCTGTTTCGCGATTGGGTGTGGGGAGAAGCTGAAAACCACCAGGCGCTGGCCATGCTCACAAACGTTGCACCAGGTGCGCTCGGGCGCACGCTGGTACTGGGCGCCGGTGGCGGTCGACTGGCCTGGGACCTGGCGAGCGGTCCGGCCAGCGAAGTATATGCGGTAGACATCAACCCGTTCACGAGCAGTGTAGCCGCGACTCTGAGCAGTGGCACCAGTGTGCCTCTATGGGAGTTTCCCCTCGCCCCCATCTCAACCGCTGACGTCGCTATCCATCGTACGCTCGCTGCCGCTGACCCAACACCCAATTTCGACCCGACAGCACTGACCTTTCTGCTGGCAGACGCCCGTGCTCTGCCGTTCACGGCCGCCAGTTTCGATACGGTAGTGACTCCGTGGTTTACCGATGTGGTGCAAACCACTCCAGCTGCAGTTAGCGCGCAAATAAACCAGCTCCTGGTTGCCGGTGGCCGCTGGCTGAATTTTGGTTCCGTTGCATTTGCCGATGCAGACCCAAGCCGGTGCCTACTTCTGACGGAGCTTCTAGAACTGGTACAAACCCAGGGTTTTGCAAATCCCAAGGTTACGGAACAGCTCGGCCCTTATCTGTGCTCGCCGCACTCGCGTTATGGCCGCCAGGAATTGCTGCATGCCTTCGCAGCAACCAAGGAGCAATCGGCCAAACACACGCCGGCGCAAGCGCGCCCTGCTAACAGCGAGACAACAGGGGTCGACTGGCTATCCAACACGAGCAAACCCATTCCTGCGCTCACGCAGTTTCAAGACCAGGCGCTCGCCACACAGGTACATGCGTATCTTCTATCGCTGATAGACGGCAAGCGCAGCATCGACGCCATAGCAGACATTCTGCAACAGCGGAAACTGTTGAGTGCCCGTGAAGCGGTACCGGTTATTCAGGGCTTTCTGGAAAAAATGTTACCCCAAAACCAGAACTAGCTTGCGGTGTTGCGCAACTCCATCGGCTGCGCAATCTGTGCACCATCGGCTGGTGACGTTGGTCCTGTGACCATCTCCCAGGCGTCGCCATTCTCAAGCAATGCCTTGGCTAACGCGTTGTTAATCGCATGACCAGACTTATAGCCTTCGAACGCACCAATGATCTGATGACCAAGCAGATACAGATCACCAATGGCGTCGAGTACCTTGTGCTTCACAAACTCGTCTTCGTAGCGCAAGCCGTCTTTGTTCATAATGTCACAATCGTCAATGCCAACAGCGTTATCGAGATTTGAGCCCAGGCAACGGTCGATTTGTTGCGCTTGCTCAAGCTCACTGATAAGACCGAATGAGCGTGCGCCGCAAACGTCCTTGACGTAGCTGTCGCTATTAAAAACCATGTCCAGACGCTTGGGATAACGGTTATAAACCGGGTGATCAGCCACAAAGGTGTAGCTGGCACGAAAACCGTTATAAGGGGTTAACGCAACCATGGCATCACCCTGTCGAACCTGTACCGGCCGAGTGATACGCATGAACATTTTTGGTGCATCAAGTGACTTCAAACCGACAGATTCAATAAGCTTCACATAAGGCTGTGCGCTGCCATCCATGATAGGTACTTCGCGCGAGGTCAATTCGATAATCAGGTTGTCAATCCCCAGGCCCCAAAGCGCAGACATCAGATGCTCAACGGTCGCTACTTCTGCCCGACCCTCAGCGATACTGGTCGACAAACAGGTGTCACTGACCTGATTCGCCTGTGCACGCACGGCGGGATGACCAGGCAGGTCCATTCGTACAAACACAATGCCAGTGTTGGCAGCCGCCGGACGCAGGGTCATTGCGACATTGCTACCGGAGTGAACACCGATACCGATGGCATGCACTGATGTCTTTATTGTTCTCTGAAGCAACATATTTGCTTTATTCCAACGTTTTCATACGTTTAGGACGCGAACTATACGGAAGCGCCCCGCGTTTGGGTAGTGAATATGAAGGGATTATGGAGGGTTTTGCTGAATAAACCCTGAATCCTGCATTCTTTCTGCATTTTTCCCGAATATTTGCTCCATTATTCGCAGTTTTCTTTGCAAACTGGGCGCGGATGTGTCCAGCGATCGCCCGCATCTCCAAGTTGGCAACCGCCGCAGAGCCTCGGGCAACTGTCTTAAGCCCCGCTCCGACGCTGTTCCAGACTCTCCTTCAGACTGGGAGCGGCACAGAAAGTGCCACCGCTCGGGATATACTTGCGCCATGACTTCGCCCCCCCTGTTAATGGTTGCGCCGATGATGGCGTGGACAGATCGGTTTTGCCGCAGGCTGCACCGCTGTTACAGCCCGAACGCCCGGCTCTACACCGAAATGGTGACTACCGGGGCACTGTTGCACGGTCCTCGTGAACGGCTGCTGAAGTTTGCCCCCGCAGAATTACCGCTTGCACTGCAACTCGGCGGCTGCGACCCCACAGAGCTCAGCGCCTGCGCCGCCATCGCAGAACAGTCCGGTTTTAGCGAAGTTAATCTGAACATCGGCTGCCCGTCGGATCGGGTCCAAAACGCGCGAATCGGCGCATGCCTAATGGCTGAGCCTGAACTGGTTGCCCGTTGCTGTAGCGCGATGCGCGCCGCCTGCAATCTGCCTGTCACGGTGAAGTGCCGGCTAGGGATTGATGATTACGACAGCGACGATTTTCTGTTCCGCTTTGTAGATACGGTAGCAGAAGCCGGTGTGACCGAGTTTTCGCTACACGCTCGCATTGCCCTGCTAAACGGCCTCTCACCCGCGCAGAATCGCAGCATTCCACCTCTGAACTACGCCCGCGTCGCCCGGCTTAAAGCTCACTATCCGGAACTCAGGATTATTTTGAATGGCGGCCTCGATACTGCAGAAGGAATCATTGACGCTTTACATACCACCGGTTGCGACGGCGTAATGATCGGCCGCGCGGCGTATCACAACCCGTGGTTACTGGCCCAACTCGATCACAGCTTCTACTGCACGCCGCTGCCTGAACACCGCCTCGCGCCACTCGCGCAATACACCGACTTTATCGAAGAAGAGCTCAACCAGGGCACTCGATTACACAGCATTACACGGCACATGCTGGGTATCGCCTCGGGCCTTGCCGGTGCACGAGCCTACCGGCGCTATTTGAGTGATATGGCCAACAAGCCCGGTGCCAATATTGCAACTCTCGAGCATGCGCTCGGACTGCTGCATATTGAGCCAGAGCGTGCAGCATGCTGAGCGCTCTAAAAAAATTCTTTGCACAGACCTCGATAACCGAGAGTGATAGCAGCGAGGAGCACGCTGCAGAGCAACTCTTACCCGCTGCAGCCGCAATGTTGTTGCTGGAGGTTGCCTGGGCTGATCACAATATCAGCGATATTGAAATCGCTGTTATTGGCAGCAGTCTCCAGAGTCTGTTTGAGTTGCAGGAACCCTTTGTTTCCCAGTTACTAGAAGACTCCCGCCAAAAACACAAAACCAGCGTGGGCGTCTACGAGTATACGCGCACGCTCAACGAGACCCTGAGCGAGGACGAAAAATACCAGCTACTGGTTGCGTTGTGGCGTCTCGCGCTCAGCGACAGTGATCTGCATGCCCTGGAAGAACATGTCATAAGGCGCATCAGTGATTTGCTTTACGTGCCGCACACACGCTTCATCGCCGCCAAACGGAAGGCCCGGGCGCTTGGTTCCGAACCTTAAGTCCCCTCTTTGGCTCAACCGCTGGTAGCGGGTGTTTTGCTGCGCGCCTGACCAACCGCGGTGGGTGTGTCGAGCGCTTCCAGCTGCGCCACCAGATCACTGAACTCTGCCGCGTTCGATGGATTTAACGCCATCAACACCCGATGGGCTTCAATAACTCGTCGTCGGGTATCAGCTTCGCTAGGCTCGCTCGCTTCAAGTGCTGCGCCTGGGACAAACCCGGTAAACTCTGCGCCGCCCTGTTCAAACAGCCCATCGATCCCCAAACCCACCAGCGAGCGCATAATTTCCGCAGCAGGACGTACCAAAATGGGCGACCGCGCGGTTTTGCGTTGGGTCTCCTTGGCAAGCTTCGCCAATATGCCGAGCGAGGTAGAGTCCAGGTAGTGCGCTTGCGACAGATCGATAACGACCGCAGTGAAACAGGGATCCTCCAACATCTTCTGTAAAAAGTCGTCTATGGCCACACACAAGGTGAGCCGGACATCGCCCACAAAGCGCAACAAATAGGTGCCGTCGTGAGCGGCCACCAGAATTTTACCGCGAGTGCTCACCTGCGCCGTTCCAGTGTGAAACGTGTGGTGTCATCCACCCCGCCTGGGCCGGGTGTTACCCCAAGGCGTTGCCAGAACTGATCCGCCGGTGCGCCAGCGGCATCCGCAAGCAGCGATTCGGTTGCCCCAGCCTGGGTCTTTGGTAGCAGTTCCAGGACGCCATCGGTTACCACGGTCAAGCGATCACCCGGCTTAAAGTTGATTGTATGATCGATACACTCTGGTGAGTCGAACAACCCCAGAGCTTTACCCGCAAGCTCGAGCGACTGGGCGGGCTGTGAACCGGATTCACCAGCGGACCAATACAGTGGCAGTGGAAACGCCCCGGCACTCGCCAGTGTGAGGTTGTGAGAATTCTGCGCCTGCTGTATGACACCCGCTAACGCGGTCACGTGGCGATCGAGATTTACGCCGAGCAGTTCAGCGTTTAACGCACTTAGCAACTGGGCTGGCGAGTTTGCCATGGCCGCAGTTACGCGGGACATGAAACTCTTAAGTACCACGGTAACCAACGCGGCACTCACCCCGTGCCCCGCGACATCAGCCACCAGAAACACGACTCGATTATCGGGCAGCTCAACAAAATCGACAAAGTCACCGCACAGACTATCGGCACTGTAGAGCTCGTAACTGAGTGTGATGTTGGCAAATCGCTGATGAGTCGCTGGCAGCATCCTGTGCTGCATAACACTGGCCGCCTGCTGGTCTTTAAGCAGCTGTGAGGGTTCAGCCATAAACATGGAACAGAACCGGTTCAGAGAGGGGTTTGAAATCGGGCACGGCTACTCGGGGAGAACTACTTTGGCACAACATAAGGGGAACGCGTTAAGTGTTAGAACAACACCTTATAGCAGGTTGACGGACCGGCACGGTACTCCGGTTGTAACTGTTGAGCAACTCAATTGTAGCTGGTTACTCAACCTCCCAATCATCGTCCTCGTCTTCTTCATCGAAATCATCAAAATCATCCGACAGAAAGGGGTCTTCTTCCACTTCGCCATCGTTCACCAGAAACTGTCGCCGCTGGAGTACAGCATCGCGCAAAAACAGGTATCTGTCGCCCGATACCAGCGTTTCAGCACTCAATAGCTCAGCCCGTTGATCAACCACCAACGTGGCATTGAGAATGACGCGTGTTTGGGTGTCGCTGAACAGGAGTGTTGGGTTAACGACCGTACTGAAGAGAGAACCCACTGCATCAGTAACGGTAGTAGAACCGCGCAACGGGAGCACTATATGGGGACCGGCAGCAACCCCCCAGGTCTGCAGGGTTTGACCAAAGTCTTCTTGGTGCGCAACCATGCCGAGCTGAGTTGCAGGATCGAACAAGCCCCCGATGCCAAGCGTTGTGTTAACCGCAAATCGGCCGGTATCACTCAACGCACTTCTGCCTTTGCCCTGCAGCAACTGATTAAGTGCAACCACCGGTGTGCCAAGATTCACAAAGGCATTGTGAATGCCCCGACGGGCAAAACGGGGCACCACCCGGGTGTACCCCTTCGCTATCGGTTTAAGCAGAATGCGATCAAAAAAGTCATTTACCGCGAAGGTCTTGCGGTTGATATTTTCATAGGGATCCAGATTCTTTTCCTGGGCGTGTGCCACCGGTGACAGCAGCACAAGTGCAATCACCATGCACGACACAGCGACGCGCCAACTCGACGCTGGAACCTTCGTTTGCATTGTTGTGTTACCCATGAACTTTTTAATCATCACCTTGTTCTGTTTGTGGCCCAACTTGTGGCCTAACTTGTGGCCCAACTCGTGGCTCAACCGAGCAGGAAAAATTCCAATCATCGATTAGCGGTGGATCATCACATCAATCCGAGCCGCGTTTCCACCGTTTCCAGCCGTTTCCTGAATTTTTTGTCCGACATTCCATTGTGCAGGGCCAGGGGTTGCGCGAACAGCGCCAGACGCCACTCTTCGTACGCTATCCATAACGCCTCAAGATCCAGGGTACTCGCCCCCTGCCCGGCACTGGTACTTAGAGCCTCGTGCACCCGTACTAGCCGAGTCCTGGCATCCCCCAGTTTGGCCATGGCCACGCCATCTTTGCTCACCCGCCCCTGCAAGTGCTCCAGCCGATAGCTGATGCCACGCAAATAGCCGGGTGTCGCCTGAAACCGGTCCCACGGCACACTTTCGGGATACCCGGACCCAAACAGGTCTTCCAATTGCTGGGAGACATCTGCAACACAAGCCACGTACGCAGGCGAGGTCAGCGCATCGAGGCGGTTAACGATGACAAACCGTTGCTCAAGGGACGCCACAAGGTTGGTTTCGTAGTCGCTGTAAAACTTAACCATTTCAGCCCGGCCAGCTTGCAGTCGCCCGGCAAAGTCTGCCGCGCTGCGCGGGAGGCCGTCGCGTTCGAAATATTTGTTCCAATACAGATGGTTAAGCACTCTGTCCGCGAGCTCTTTGGAGCTACCGAAGGCCGCGTAATACAGCCCCAGCTGCTTGTTGGAGCGCAGCAGCTTAAGCAGGTAGCGCTGGGTGGCGCGATCTTGCAGGCGTGCAAGGCGCGGATAGCCCGAGCGATTGAGCCGATCGGCGCTGGCCGCATCAGGACACATGGTGAGGGCAACGCTGTCGCCATTGTCTTGCAACGCGGGATACACCAACTGCTCACCACCACGTTTCAGGTGACGACGCTCGGGTACACCCGCCGCCGGAAACTCTGTCAGCCCGTCCACCTCAAACTGCTCGCGCACTTTCGCCCCGGTTTCGAAGCGCTCCGCCAGTAAACTTGTTTGCAGCGCCGCCAGATCGCGCCCCTGGCCGAGTAACTTGCGCCGTTTACCACGCACCTGGTAGTTCACGTGCAAATGGTTTTCGAGTCGTGCGAGATCCCAGTCAGCCGGTGTAATGACCACCCCAAACTGCTGATTCAATCCGTCTGCAACCGCCTGGGTGAGTGAACCGCGTCGATAAATGTTGGGCGCCAGCAGAATGGGCATGACTTCTCTGACATGATCTGGAACGGGTGCCAGCTTGCGCCGAATGCGTTTGGGCAAAGTTCTCACCATGGCTTCCACACGCGCCGGCAACATACCGGGCACCAGCCACTCGAAGGGCTCGCTGACAATGCCTGCCAGTACGCCAAGAGGTACCTGCACGTTCACCCCGTCGTCAGCCTCCCCCGGGGCAAAGCGATAGCTGAGCCGCAGCTTAACGTCAGCAAATGCAAGTTCGCCCGGATACTCCTCGTAAGCATCACTGTTGTTCTCTGTACGGCGGACGTCACTGTTACTCATAAACAGTGCTTGCAGTGCCGCAGAGTCTGCACGCCGTACCCAGGCCTGCAATAACTTGATACTGACAATGTCCGCGGGCAGCCGCTCATCGTAAAACGCAGTCAGGTCATCATCCGCAGCAAGCAGATCGCGCCGCCGGCCGCGTGCTTCCAGCTCCAGCACCTGTCGCACCTGCTCCAGGTTGTGGCGCAAAAACTCTGGCGCATCGTTTACTCCCCCTCTCACTCCCCCTCTCACTCCCCCTC
>CAZSYU010000051.1:19766-26943 GCA_964611345.1 uncultured Pseudomonadales bacterium | reverse complement strand
CAGATACTGCGTATCGAAGCCGAGCTCGGCAGTGTTGAGTATCGCGGTCGCGGGGAGTTTCGCGCGTGATACGAGGACTCGTTAGCCTCATTGCCTGTGCCGCGCTGTTACTCGGCTACCGCGCGTGGTTCAGCGATGTGGGCTACTTTGCGCTGGCTAAAATGGAAACGCGCGTGGCGCAGCAAAAAGCCGTCACCCAGGCGATTGCCAACGAGAACGAAGAACTCAAGCAAGAGGTTATTGGCTTGCAGCACACGCTGTTGGCCGTGGAGTCGCGAGCGCGCACCGATCTCGGCATGATCAAGGAGGGTGAGTCATTTTATCTGGTTGTCGATGACGACTGACCTGGCGCGACAACTGCCGTCGCGACCCAAGCAAGAGACGCTTACCGATGCTCTGTTTGCTCGCTGGCATCGGGCCTGGCCAGAGCTCGATACGACCGGGACTCTCAAATCCACCCCCGAAGATTTTTTAGTAGTCGAGCAGGCTGAACACTCTGTCCGCGCCACACCCGCCGGCCCACACCTGTATCTGTTTATAGAAAAGCGCGACCTCACTACCAATGCGGTGGTGCGTTTGCTCGCCGACGGCAATGGCTTGCCCACCTCGGCGATTGGCTACGCGGGGATGAAAGACAAGTTCGCGGTCACCCGCCAGTGGTTCAGCGTACCGTTGGAAGAAGCACCCCCCGAGGTGAGCGTACCCGACGAGGTGCAAGAGCTTGCGCGTTTGCGCACGACGAAAAAGCTGCGGCGTGGCTGGCATTCGGGCAATTCGTTTGAGCTGGTGTTGCGCGATGTTGTTTGTTCGGGCGCGCAGGACGCTACTGCTTGCCGCGCCCTTCTCGACGCGCGACTCAGTGCAATTACTAGTAATGGGGTGCCTAACTATTTTGGTCCACAGCGATTTGGTCGTGACAATGTTCCCGCGGCAATTGCCTGGCTACCGCGGCGCCGCAAAGAGCGCAACGCTTTTCGCCGTGGGTTGTATCTCTCGGTGTTACGGTCCTTTCTGTTCAACGAGGTACTGTCTGCCCGACTCGCTGCCGACAGTGTTATTCTCGATGGTCCGATGTGGGGGCGGGGTCGCGTGCAGGCATCACAGGCAGATATAGAATTTGAACAGCGCGCGCTCGCTGGCCATGAGCGAATCTGTACTGAGCTTGAGTTTGCAGGCCTGCTGCAGGAACGTCGGGCACTCACTGTGGTGCCGAGGAATCTGCGCTGGGATTGGCATGGTGATGCCACGCTCGCACTTTGGTTTGATTTGCCGCCGGGTGCTTATGCCACCGCAGTGCTTCGCGAATTGGGTCAGTTTCAACCCCCGGACGCGAGGCTGAGTCGGGCATGAGCGAGTTTGATCTGCAAGGCATTGGCATGACTAGCGCACGCACGCGAGCACGCATGGTTGAACGGCTGAAGGAGCACGGCATCGTCAACATGGATGTGCTCGACGCCATCCGTTCGGTGCCGCGCCATATCTTTGTCGATGAAGCCCTGGCTCACCGCGCCTACGAAGATTCGTCGCTACCCATTGGGTTTGGGCAGACCATTTCGCAACCCTTTGTGGTGGCGCTAATGACCCAGACGATTCTCGAATCGGCGCCACAACGAGTACTCGAGATTGGCACCGGTTCGGGCTATCAAAGCGCCGTACTAGCGGCCCTCGTGCGGCGCGTGTATTCGGTGGAGCGCATTAAAGGGCTTATCGAACGGGCGCAAGAGCGACTGAGTGCGCTGAAGATGCGCAATGTTCGTATTAAGTACGATGACGGTACTCTGGGGTGGCCGCAACAGGGACCCTTTGACGCCATCATTGTCACGGCCGCACCTGAGCGCGTTCCGACGGAGCTGCTTGAGCAGTTGGATGAAGGCGGGCGGCTGGTTATTCCCGTTGGTACGGGTGAGGTGCAGGAGCTGCGCGTCATAGAGCGAGCAGGTAAGGAGTTTAATGAAACGGTGGTTGAGTATGTGCGTTTTGTGCCTTTGTTGCGGGGGATGCAACCGTGAGTGAGTCTGACGCAGCAGTTGCCCCAGAGTCCAAACAGCGCTCGGTGGCACAATACATTAGTCTCGCATTACGTGGCGCGATGATGGGTATTGCGGAGGTTATCCCTGGGGTGTCGGGTGGCACCATCGCCTTTATCTCTGGCATTTATGATGAACTGCTTTCGAGCATCGCGCGCTTTGGGCCCGCGTCTTTTGGGGTCTTGCGGCGGACGGGAATAGCGGGTTTTTGGCAGCAGCATAATCTTGGTTTTTTACTCGCCCTTGCCGCCGGCATGGGGTTGTCGTTGGTCACGGTGGCGCGGTTGGTTAAGGCGGCGCTTGAGACGTCGCCGCCGCTGGTATGGGCGTTCTTTTTTGGGCTGATCATTGCCTCAATAATTGTGCTCCTGCGCGGTTTGCGCTGGCAGCATGCGGTGCTATTCGGCAGCCTGGGGTTGCTGCTTGGGATTGTTCTGTCCAGGCTGTCGCCGGCCACGCTCGAGGCCGAGTGGTGGATGCTGCTGCTTGGCGGCATGGTTGCGGTTACGGCGTGGATTCTGCCGGGTATCTCCGGCAGCCTGATGTTGCTGTTGCTGGGGTTGTACCCCGCGGTGTTGGCGGCGGTCGCCGATTTTGACGTCATAATGCTTGGCAGTCTGCTGGGTGGTTGCGTGTTGGGACTGTTGGTGTTTGCGCGGGTGTTAGTTTGGTTGTTAGGTAATTTTCGGGGGCCGGTGCTGGCGCTATTGACGGGGGTGATGGCAGGCAGTCTGGTGAAGCTCTGGCCCTGGCAGGGAGCGGCTGCAGAACTGCTTATGCCTGCCCAGTACGCCGCTCAGGTGGCTGACCCGATGACACTGCCAGCGCTTACGTTGATGGGGCTTGGTCTACTGGCGGTTACGTTGCTGGCGCGGTTTAATCCTGCGGATGAAGCGAGCTAAGTTGATAGGGTGGGTTCCAGGCGCTGCGTTGTTGGCGCTGCTAGTGCTGGTGAGCGGCTGTTCGTCTGGCGGCACACCGCCTGTTAGCGACCGGTCTCTGGCGGACAATACCACGGCGCGTCAGGCCGCACGGGAGACTGCCCGGCAAGGACTCCAGCAGGGTCGCTATCGGGTGGTCGCAGGCGATACGCTGTACTCCATTGCCTGGCGTTATCAGCGGGATTTTCGCGATCTGGCGCAGTTGAATAACATTGCGCCACCCTTTGACATCTATCCTGGGCAGGTATTGCAGGTGCAGGGCAGGGTACCGCCGCACCCATTAGCCAGCACCCAGACCAAGCCACAAACGGGGACGCCCGCCAGTTCGGGCCCGCGCCGGTCAGCAGAGCAGCGCTCTGCACCAACTCAAGCCTCGCAAAGTGCAAGCGCGCCGCAGAGCAGGGCCGAGGAGGTAGCGCGCACCGGACCGGTCACTCTGCGCTGGCCGAGCGACGGTAAGCGCATTCGTGCCTTTGGCAGCAAGCCCTCCGACAGCGGTAAGCCGAGCAACAACGTGGATTTTGCAGTACCGCCCGGCGGCGTTATCAGAGCCGCGGGTGCAGGCGAAATCGTATTTGCCCGGGCGAGCCTCGCGGGTTATCGGCAGTTTGTTATTTTGAAGCACAACGACACCTGGCTAAGTTCCTATGGCTTTAATGCGCCGCTGCAAGTTCGCGAGGGACAAAAGGTGGTGGCCGGCGCACCACTTGCAACCCTTGGTCGGGCTGGACAAGGCGTGCGGGATACGCCGGAAGAGCGCGTGCTGCGCTTTGAGATACGCAAGGATGGCACCGCAGTTAACCCGGCGTTGGTGATTCGCTAGGGTCGTTTAGCGTTCGAGCATTGCCCGCTTGTCTTTTACTTCGGCCCATTCTTCAGCGTCTGCGGGCGGCGGCTTGATCTCGGTAATGTTGGGCCACACCTCGGCAAGTTCTGCGTTCAGTTCCATGAAGTCTTGTTGATCTTCGGGCAGCTCGTCTTCAGAGAAGATGGCATCTACTGGACACTCGGGTTCACACAGCGCGCAGTCGATGCACTCGTCGGGATGAATCACGAGCATGTTCGGGCCTTCGTAGAAACAGTCAACGGGGCACACTTCGACACAGTCGGTGTGTTTGCACTTGATACAGCCTTCGGCGACTACGAACGTCATCTGCGTTGAAACCTTCTCTCGATTGCGCTTGCGCGGGAAACAGCGGCGTATTGTACCCACCAAGCGGGGTGTCGTTAAGCCGCATGGTTAGACAGGTTGGTTTTGAGCTTAGCTGGAGATTCTCGGTCTGGCGAGCCATTGAGCGGGGGCAGTCGCATTTTCGACTTAGTCCAGTTTGGTTTTTAATTCTCTAATAAAATCAAAAGCTTGAAGTGGATTTGCAGAGTTAATATCGAACTCCTCCAGGGCGGTCAATATGGCCTGCTCGTCCTCGGTCATTGTGGGTTCCGGCGCAGCCGCGGGTAAAGATTCGCGGCCGCCGAACAGATCGCCCTGATCGGGGCTTGCGCTCGCGCTATCGGCCGAGCGTTGTTCCAGTGCAGCTAACAGCGACTGGGCGTGCTGTAAGACCGGGGCGGGCAGGCCGGCCAGGCGGGCGACCTGAATGCCATAACTCTGGGACGCCGCGCCTTCCCGCACATTGTGCAAAAAGACGATGGCGCCGTTGTGTTCGGCAGCGGCCAGATGCACGTTCGCAACACTGCGTAGCTCACCAGCGAGCTGGGTGAGCTCAAAATAGTGGGTGGCAAACAGCGCGAACGCTCCAGACTTGGTCGCCAGATGGGCCGCACTGGCCCAGGCCAGCGCCAGGCCGTCAAAGGTGCTGGTGCCGCGACCGATTTCATCCAGCAGTACCAGGCTCTGCGCTGTTGCGTTATGCAAAATGTTGGCGGTTTCGGTCATCTCCACCATAAAGGTCGAGCGCCCGCCGGTGAGATCGTCGCTGGCGCCAATGCGGGTGAAGATACGGTCGACGGGGCCGATGACGGCGCGCTTGGCTGGCACAAACGCACCCGCGTAGGCCAGCAACACTATGAGCGCGGTTTGGCGCATGTAGGTCGATTTACCGCCCATGTTGGGCCCGGTAATCACCAGCATGCGGCGATCGTTGGTAAAGTGTGTGTCATTGGCGATAAACGGGGCTTCACCCAGGCGTTCTACCACCGGGTGGCGGCCCTGTTCGATGTTTAGACCAGGTACATCGGTGAGTTCGGGACAGGTCAGATTGTGGCGCTGTGCGCAGTGCGCAAAGCAGGCCAACACATCGAGTTCGGCCAGTGCACGGGCGGTGTGCGCGAGGTCCTGGTTGCGGGCATTGAGCTTGTCGAGCAGTTCTTCCCAGAGCTGTTTTTCTTTGGCCAGCGCGCGACTTTTAGCGGTAAGTGCGCGGTCTTCGAAGGCTTTCAGTTCGGGCGTAATGAACCGCTCGGCGTTTTTCAGGGTTTGGCGGCGCACGTACTCGGCAGGCAGCTCGGTTTGCACGCTGCGCGAGGTTTCTATGTAGTAACCATGAACCCGGTTATAGCCTACTTTCAGTGTGCTGATGCCGGTGCGTTCGCGTTCCCGGGTTTCGAGCTCTTGCAGAAAAGTGCTGGCGTCGGTGGTGATGCGGTGCAGTTCGTCGAGGTCTTGGTCGTAGCCTGGGGCGATGAAGCCGCCATCGCGGATAGTGGCGGGCGGGGCTTCGATAATCGCGTGTTGCAACAGGGCTTCAATGGCGCTGAGGTCGGGCAGCTCAGCGCGCACATTGCCCAGCAGCTCAGCCGTGGTATTCGCCAGTGCGGTGCGCAGCGCTGGCAGTTGCTCGAGTGCACTGCGGACTCGTGACAAGTCGCGCGGCGAGGCGCGCCGTAACGCAATACGACTTACCGCGCGTTGCAGATCGCCCACATTTTTTAGTGGGCTGTGGACGTTATCGACGGCATGGCCGTGTACCAGCTCGAGCACGGCCGCATGGCGTGCCTGCACTTTCTGTTGGTCGCGCAACGGTGCGTTGAGCCAACTCCGTAACAGGCGCGAGCCCATGGCGGTGGCGCAGTGGTTCATGGTGGCGTACAGGGTATGGTCGAGGCTGCCGTCCAGGCGAGTGTCCAGCTCCAGATTGCGTCTGGAGTTGGCGTCCAGTTCCAGCCACTCGCTGGTGCGCTCGCGGCGGAGTTCCACCAGGTGGTCGAGGCGTTGCTGATAGGCGCGCTGGGCATATTGCAGCACCGCACCGGCAGACTGCAGGGCGGGGCGCAGATCAGCGCAGTCAAAGGCACTGAGATCGTGGGTACCAAAGTGGCTGTTGAGCCGTTTAAGGCCAAGTTCCAGATCAAAACTCAGGACATCCTGCTCCCGGACATTGCGGCTGGCCAGGCCGGCGCGCAGAGCGGCATCGTCAAGCCCGAAGGGCAGCAGCAGTTCGTTGGGTTGCTGGCGGGCGATGTCGCCCAACAGGTCAACCAGACTCGTATGTTCGGCCAGCCAAAAGCCGCCGGCGGCAATATTCAGATAGGCCACGCCCCAGCGCTCATCATGGCGACAAATAGCAGCCAGCACACTGTCGCCGTTGGCTTCCAGCAATGCGTCTTCAGTGAGGGTGCCGGGCGTAACGATGCGCTGTACCCTGCGTTCGACCGGACCCTTGCTGGTGGCGGGGTCGCCCACCTGTTCGCAAATGGCAACGGCTTCGCCGCAGGCGACGAGCTTTTGCAGGTAGCCGTCAACGGCGTGAAAGGGCACCCCACACATGGGGATCGGGGCGCCGCCCGATTGCCCTCGCGCGGTCAGCGTAATATCGAGCAGTTCCGCGGCTTTTTGCGCGTCGCCGTAGAACAGCTCATAGAAATCCCCCATGCGATAAAACAGCAGACTGTCGGGGTGGTCTTCCTTTATTCCCAGATACTGGCGCATCATGGGCGTGTGCTCGGCGAACTTGCTGGCCTCACTACTTTTTTGAGCGTTGCCCGCTTGTGTTGGGTCAGTTGGAATGTTCATCGAGATCTTGTGGGTTGCGCCGGTCTGAATCTGAGTGGGTCGTTGGGTTTGGCACTAGGTTACGCGAGTTACTGCACTAGTTGCAGACAAGACCCATCGCCCGGGTGCGATTTTAAACTTTTTTCAGAATACGTCTTGCAAGCGAGTACTGAATGGATATACAGTACTTCGCACTGAGGGCCAGCTCATCGGAACCGCCTGGGATTCACACCGAATCCACCCGCTTGAGCTGACAA
>CAZSYU010000051.1:0-19666 GCA_964611345.1 uncultured Pseudomonadales bacterium | reverse complement strand
AGAGCTGTCAAACAGAGCTGATAAATAGAGTTGTCAACTCAATCGGTCAAAGCCCAACTATCCAGGAGCAAATCATGTCTGATTCTTCAGCTAACCGCGATCGCGCACTCACCGCCGCACTGTCCCAAATCGAGCGCCAGTTTGGCAAAGGCTCAATGATGCGTTTGGGCGATAAAGAGCTTGAGCGTATCCCGTCCATCTCCACCGGCTCACTGGGGCTTGATGTGGCGTTGGGCATTGGGGGCCTGCCGCGGGGCCGCATTGTCGAAATCTACGGCCCGGAATCCTCGGGTAAAACCACGCTGACCCTGCAGGTCATCGCTGAAGCGCAAAAGCTTGGCGGCACCTGTGCGTTTATCGATGCAGAACACGCGCTCGACCCGGTGTATGCCGAAAATCTGGGGGTAAACGTTGAAGATCTGTTGGTCTCGCAGCCCGATACCGGTGAACAAGCGCTGGAAATTTGCGACATGGTGGTGCGCTCTGGCGCGGTCGACGTGGTTGTGATCGACTCCGTGGCAGCGCTTACGCCCCGGGCTGAAATCGAAGGCGACATGGGCGATACCCATGTGGGTCTGCAGGCGCGGCTGATGAGCCAGGCGTTACGCAAGATGACGGGTAATATTAAAAACTCCAACACCTTGGTCATCTTTATCAACCAGATTCGCATGAAGATCGGGGTGATGTTTGGTTCGCCCGAAACCACCACAGGTGGTAACGCACTGAAATTCTATTCCTCGGTCCGACTCGACATTCGCCGCATTGGTGCGGTGAAAGAGGGGGATGAGGTTGTGGGCAACGAAACCCGGGTGAAGGTGGTTAAAAACAAAGTGGCACCGCCGTTCCGCCAGACCGAATTCCAGATCATGTATGGCAAGGGCATTCATCGCACCGGCGAAATCATTGAGCTGGGTGTTAAGCAGGGGCTCATCGAGAAGTCCGGCGCCTGGTACTCCCACGGTCCCGACCGCATTGGGCAGGGCCGCAAAAACGCTGCGGAGTTTCTCGATAGCCATCCGGAAACCAAAGCATCCATCGAGGCCAGTATTCGTCAGCAATTGATGCCTCTCGACAACTCGGCTGACGAGACTGCCGCAGAAGCAGACAGCGAAGCAGCTCTGGCTGACGGCGCTAAGGTCGCTGAGGTGAGTATTGACGATCCGGCAGCAACTCCGGCGGCGAAGAGCAGTAAAGGCGCGGCCGCAAAGTCTAAACCAGCCAAAGCGAGTTAACCCATGTTTGCCAGCACCATTTGCTCATCTGATCACGCAGATGAGCAGGGTGCGGCAGGTGACTCCGGCTCTAATTTCAATCAACAGGATAACGTTCGTTGGCGCGCGCATTCAGAGCGTGCTGACGGTAGTCCGGCGTGTGCGAATAATGAGCTGACGGCACTTGCTGCCCCTCGAAAACAAGCTTCTAAAAACCAGTCTGGGAAAAAAACCAGAGAGTCCGAGTTCCAGTCGTTGTTGGGCTATGCGTTAGAGGCGCTGGCCCGGCGCGAGCACTCAAGCGTTGAACTGCGCCGCAAACTCGACGTCTGGGCGAGTGGCGAGACTGCCACCGGGCGCTCCCAGCAACACATTGATCAAGTCATCGAAGCTCTGATGCTGGATGGATCCCTGTCGGATGAGCGATTCGCGGCCGAATATGTGCGTATTCGCGTGGCCAAGGGCTTTGGACCCTTGCGAATTCGCATGGAATTGATCGAACGGGGTGTGCCGGATCGGCTCGCCGAGGAACACCTCACGCGGCCTGCGGAATTCTGGCAAGAACAGGCCGCTTTGGTGTGTCAGCAGAAGTTTGCTGGTTTGCTTGAAGAGCTGCACCAGGGCATTGGCGACCAGGGTATTGGTGACGGGGTTATTGGTGACGGGGGTATTGGTGAAAAAGCCCAGCAACGCTGGAACCGCTGTGCCCGCTTCCTGTCCCAACGGGGTTTTCCGGCCGACCTGATCTACCGCACTCTCGACGGCCGGCTTCTGGAGTAGGACTGCCTGCTTGGCTATACTTCGCGCCTTTTTTGGTGTTTGCACCTTCTATATATGTCTAAATAATATGTCTAAATATCCTTAGCGTTGTCTCGATATAGACAATCGTAATAGATAGCAATAGATACAAATAGATAGAAGGTGCCAAGAGGCGAAGCATGCAAGTTGCTGAATTACGCGCTGCGTATCTGGAATTTTTTGAAGCTCGGGAGCACAACCGGGTGCCATCGAGCTCATTGGTGCCGCACAACGATCCAACGTTGCTGTTCACCAATGCGGGCATGGTGCCATTCAAAGACGCACTCCTGGGACATGAAGATCTGGGTTTTGGGCGCGCAACGTCTGCCCAACGCTGTGTGCGCGCGGGTGGCAAGCACAACGATCTTGAAAACGTGGGCTACACCGACCGGCACCTGACGTTCTTCGAGATGATGGGCAACTTCTCGTTTGGGGATTACTTCAAGGAAGACACCATCACCTGGGCCTGGACATTTGTGACTGACGTGATGCAGTTACCGATCGAGCGACTCTGCGTTACCTACCATCCCAGCGATGATGAAGCGTATGAGCTGTGGACTAAAAAGATCGGGCTGCCTCCAGAAAAAGTGATTCCGCTGGAAGAGAACTTTTGGGCGATGGGTGACACCGGACCCTGTGGGCCCTGTACCGAAATCTTCTTTGATCACGGCCCAGAGGTGGCCGGTGGTCCGCCAGGCTCACCCGACGAAGATGGTGATCGATATCTCGAGTTCTGGAACTTGGTTTTCCCGCAGTTTGACCGCTCCCCCGACGGGACACTAACGCCACTGCCAAAGCCCGGTGTTGATACCGGAATGGGTCTGGAGCGTATGGCGGCCGTACTGCAAGGCGTGCACAGCGTTTTCGAAACAGACATTTTCCGTGGTTTGATCAAGCAGACCGCGAGCTTTGCAAACATCACGGATGAAAAAGCCATGTTGGCTAATCCGTCGCTGCGCGTTATCGCTGACCATATTCGCTCGGCCGCTTTTATGATTACCGACGGTATCCTGCCTGGCAGCGAAGACCGTAGCTATGTGTTGCGGCGAATCATTCGTCGGGCACTGCGGCATGGCCACAAGCTGGGCATTGAAGGTGCGTTTTTCCATAAGTTGGCAGCCACTCTTGCGGCGGAAATGGGCGCTGCCTACCCGGTGTTGCGAGAGCAAGAGGCCCAAATTACCGCCGCGTTGGCAAAAGAAGAGCAGCGCTTCAGTGAAACCCTGAGTCAAGGTATGGAGCTGTTAAACGCCTCCATCACAAAACTCGAGGGTACGGTTATTCCCGGTGACGTGGCCTTCCGGCTTTACGACACCTATGGATTTCCTGTTGATCTCACCGCTGATGTTGCGCGCGAACGTGAGCTATCGGTTGATATGGCCGGGTTTGAGACGGCGATGGAAGAGCAGCGCAATCGGGCGCGAGCGGCCACCAAGTTTGATGCCTCGCTCAGCCAGCGCATTCGGCTCGAATCTAAAGCCGAGTTTTTGGGCTATGACAGCACCATGGGCGCCGGCAAGGTGATCAACCTCTTTCGCGCGGAGTCGGATGGCGACCTTAAGGCTGTCGAGTCTCTGGCGAACGGCGACTCTGGGGTTGTTGTGCTCGACCGAACACCGTTTTACGCGGAATCTGGCGGTCAGGTTGGCGACGTGGGTGTGTTACGGGCCGCGGCCGGCGAACTGGTGGTGGCCGATACCGTGGTTAGTGTTGATCAGCATCTGCATCAGGGAGTTGTCAGTTCGGGTGAACTCAAGGTCGGGGATGAGGTGAACGCAGAAGTGTCTGCGACCAGTCGTCAGGCCACGGCGCTGAATCACTCCGCAACTCATTTACTGCATGCGGCGTTGCGCAAGGTGCTGGGTAGCCATGTGCAACAAAAGGGCTCTCTGGTCGATGCCGAGCGATTACGGTTCGACTTTTCCCATAACCAACCCGTCACACCAGAAGAACTGGCCGAAGTTGAGCGTCTTGTGAATGCAGAGATTATGGCCAATACCCAAGTGCAAACGCAGTTGCTTGGCTATGACGATGCCATTAAGGCGGGTGCGATGGCGCTCTTTGGTGAGAAGTATGGCGACGAAGTTCGAGTGCTGAGTATGGGCGATGGTTTTTCGGTCGAGCTTTGTGGCGGCACACACGTACAACGCACTGGCGATATCGGTCTGTTAAAGGTGTCTGCGGAGACGGGCATTGCGTCTGGCGTGCGCAGAATCGAGGCCATGACAGGTAGCAATGCGCATAGTTACGTGAAGGAAGGGGAAGCAACCCTTAACCGTATTGGTCAGCTTGTCCGCGGTAACCGAACCGAACTCGTTGCCAAAGTAGAGCAGTTACAGAATCAGCAGCGGGACCTGACCAAACAGATCGAGCGCCTGCAAGGCGCCGTTGCCGCTAACCAGGGGGCGGATCTTGCCAACAGTGCCGTGAGCGTTGGCGATGTGCAGGTGTTGGCAGCCCAGGTTGAGGGGGATGCCAAGAGTCTGCTGTCTACCCTCGATAACCTGAAGAGCAAGTTACAGCGTTGTGTGGTCGTGCTTGCAGCGGTCGACGGAGGCAAGGTCGCCTTGATTGCAGGCGTCAGCAAAGATCTCACCAAAAAGCTCAAGGCCGGGGACGCGGTAAATCTGGTCGGCGCCAAGGTCGGTGCCAAAGGCGGGGGACGTCCCGATATGGCGCGCGCTGGTGGCGGCACCAATCCAGAGGCGATCCCGGCAGCGCTCGCTCTGGTGGCACCCTGGGTGGCCGAGGCTATGGGCGACTAGCATGGCCCTTTACGTCCAAAAATACGGCGGCACCTCGGTGGGATCGCCCGAACGCATCAAAGCAGTTGCAGACCGGGTGGCTCGATTTCGTCGTGACGGACATGATGTGGTTGTTGTGGTTTCGGCGATGAGCGGTGAAACCAATCGCCTGACTGAGCTTGCTCACGAACTTGCCACAGCACCACAAGCCAAAGAGCTGGATGTGCTGCTCGCGTCTGGTGAACAGGTGACCATTGCGCTCCTCAGCATGGCCATTCACGAGCTCGGACTGGATGCCCGCTCTTTTCTTGGCAGTCAAGTGCGCATAGTTACCGATGCTCAGCACAGCAAGGCGCGTATCGAACACATAGAACAGGATGCGCTGCGTGGTGCATTAGCGGCGGGGCAGGTACCAGTCGTTGCCGGGTTTCAGGGCGTGACCAAAGAGGGTGAAGTGACAACCTTCGGGCGGGGCGGCTCCGATACAACCGCGGTCGCATTGGCTGCCGCGTTGGAGGTCGAAGAATGCCAGATCTATACCGACGTCGACGGGGTTTACACTACTGACCCGCGCATCGTGCAGGACGCGCGCAGACTGGAGTCGGTCACCTTCGAAGAAATGCTGGAGCTTGCGAGTCTTGGTTCAAAAGTTCTGCACCCGCGATCGGTCGAATTCGCGGGCAAATACCAAGTTGCGTTACGCGTACTGTCGAGTTTTGAAGACGGGCCCGGCACGCTGATCACTACAGAGGAAACTGCCATGGAACAACCTATCGTATCTGGCATCGCACACACCCGCGATGAGGCGAAGCTTACGGTGCAGGGTGTGCCTGACATCCCTGGCATTGCATCCAAAATCCTTGGTCCCATCGGACGCGCGAATATCGAGGTCGACATGATCGTGCAGAACATCGGCGCCGATGGTCTGACAGACTTCACCTTTACGGTCGCACGCTCTGATTTTACCCAGGCGCTTTCGTTGCTTGAACCTATTCGTGAGGCGACTGGCGCTCGTGAGGTGGTCTCGGATGATTCGATTGCGAAGGTCTCGGTGGTGGGGGTGGGCATGCGTTCGCATGCCGGTGTTGCGACACAGATGTTCGACGCTTTAGCGGCGGAAAACATCAACATTCAGGTCATTTCTACGTCAGAAATCAAAATTTCAGTGGTGATCGCTGAACGCTATCTCGAATTGGCGGTGCGCGCGATTCACTCGGCGTTTGGGCTGAAAGATGGTCCAGCCGCGTCCCTCTCCTGAGGTCAGGGCCATTCTGAAGCGCTGAACCCAACGTCAGGCCCTTGTCAGAAAAGTGTCAGGCAAATAGCTGGTTATTCTGGGCGCGAGAGTTTACGATTGCTGCGGTTTGTTTTACAAATCGATCCTCAGTTTTGCGTGACAAAAACTATAATGAACAGTATGGCAGATGTTTTGTCTAGACAGGTACAAATGGCGCATTTGCGACACCGGGTGTATGGCTCTGGTGCCCTATTACGATTCTCGTTCAGTTCAAACGCGAATCGGCGAGTTGTATGGTCTCTGGGCCGAATTTAGTTCAAACGCTTAGGCCTTCAGGGCAGACAGCGAGCAACACCAGAGCTCAAACCCGATTGGTGTGGTTGTCTCAGGACATGGAGAAATAGATAGTGTTAATACTTACTCGACGCATCGGGGAAACGCTAATGATTGGCGATGAGATTACCGTGACGGTACTCGGTGTTAAAGGCAATCAGGTGAGAGTAGGGGTACACGCCCCGAAGAACGTTGCCGTTCATCGTGAAGAAATCTACGAGCGGATCCAGAAAGAAAACGCCCCCGGCGCGAAAGGCGCCGTCCCCAGCCCTTCTAAACCCTAAAAAAACCGGCCAGATAGAGCTCAGAGGCTTAAACCGGCACTTGCGTGCTGGTACACTTCGCCCGCGTTTGCGCCTGTTTGGCGAGACGCGTCTGGAGAGGTGGCCGAGTGGCCGAAGGCGCTCCCCTGCTAAGGGAGTATGGGTTAAAAGCCCATCGAGGGTTCGAATCCCTCCCTCTCCGCCAAATTCCTCTGCCGGTGCACTCGCGTTAGAGAACCCGTCCTTCCAGCGGCCCAATGACCAACCAGTCGACCACCGCACTGACGAGCGCTAGCACAATGACCATCACCACGATGACCCCCAGCAAGCGCCAGCCATGAAACCGATGCTCGGTCGCGGCGTCGGCCGCAGCGCGACGTTCGGCAAGCTGGGCGGCGGTTTCGCCGGGGGCGGGTTTGGTCGCTGACATTTTGCCTCGGGGGATATCTAGTTATATAAAGGCGCTGAAACTGCAGTTGACCCTTGGGGGTCGCTTCCAGATAATACCGCTCCGGTCGCAGGGTCGGAAACAAAATTGCGCGGCTCACACTGTGCAAGCTCAAGGCGCCCGTAGCTCAGTTGGATAGAGCACGTGGCTACGAACCACGGGGTCGGGCGTTCGAATCGCTCCGGGCGCGCCATAAGCTTTCCTCTTACTTTTACCCCCCAAGAACCCCCCGGATCGCAAGCGAGTTCCACCAAGCGGGGCCGTTTCCGCTAAAATGTCCACCCTAGGTCGGGCTAAACCGCCGGCACACCCCAGATACGATTGGAGACCACTGCCTGTGGAAGGCTCACTGCTTAGTCAGGGCTTGGAGCTCATGCTTATTGGTATGGGCACCGTGTTCAGTTTTCTTACGTTGCTTGTCTTTGCCACGCTCGGCATGTCGGCGCTTGCCCGGCGCCTGCAACCGCAGGCATCAGCGGCACCCGGCACAGGCGGTGCTCAACCCCCAACCGACCCCGCCTTGGTTGCCGCCATCACTGCGGCCATCCATCAACACCGTTCTGCGCAACCTGCACATAAGGACCCCAAATGACCAAGCAAGCCCTCGGCATCACTGATGTCGTGTTGCGCGATGCATCGCAAAGCCTGTTGGCCACGCGAGTGCGCATTGAAGACATGTTGCCGATTGCGGCCAAGCTTGACCAGGTAGGGTTCTGGTCGCTGGAATCCTGGGGTGGGGCCACCTTCGATGCGTGCATTCGCTATCTTGGTGAAGACCCGTGGGAGCGTATTCGTGAACTGAAGAAGGCGATGCCCAACACACCACAGCAAATGTTGTTTCGTGGTCAGAATATTCTGGGTTACCGCCACTATGCGGATGACGTTGTTGCCAAGTTTGTGGAACGCTGCGCGGTCAACGGCGTAGATGTGTTTCGCGTGTTCGACGCCATGAACGACATGCGCAATCTCGAAACCGCCATTAAGGCGGTGCTGGCCGTGGACAGGCACGCACAGGGCACCATCTCTTACACAGTGAGTCCGGTGCATACCATGGAACTGTGGCTCGATCTGTCGAAGCGCATTGAAGACATGGGCGCTGACTCTATTTGCATCAAGGACATGGCGGGGTTGCTCAATCCGTACACTGCGTTTGAGCTGGTTAGCCGCATGAAGGCAAGCCTGTCGATTCCGGTCCACATGCAAAGCCATGCCACCACAGGCATGGCTACCACAACCTGTATTAAGGCGATTGAAGCCGGCATTGATAACGTCGATACCTCAATCTCGAGCATGAGCATGACTTATGGTCACGCGGCAACCGAAAGTGTGGTGGCCATACTTGAAGAGAGCGAGCGGCCCACCGGGCTAGACCTGGTTCTGCTTGAGGAGATCGCCGGCTACTTCCGTGAGGTGCGCAAGAAGTACGCAAAGTTTGAAGGCGCGATGCGCGGCGTAGATTCCAGAATTCTGGTCGCTCAGGTGCCAGGCGGCATGCTGACCAATCTTGAAAATCAGTTGCGCGAACAGAACGCTACCGACCGGCTGAATGAAGTCCTGGAAGAAATTCCGCGGGTGCGCGAAGACCTCGGGTTTATTCCCCTGGTTACACCCACCTCGCAAATTGTGGGATCGCAGTCGGTGATTAATGTGCTCACGGGTGAGCGCTACAAGAACATCACCAAGGAAACGGCAGGTGTTTTAAAGGGCGAATACGGCGCAACACCTGCGCCGCTAAATGCCGAGTTGCAAGCCAAAGTGCTTGATGGTGCACAGGCCATTAGCTGCCGCCCCGCAGACCTCATCGAACAGGAAATGGAATCACTCACCAAAGAGTTTGATGCGCTGGTGCAACAGCGCGGCATTCGCGTGGCAGAGGCGAAGGTGGACGACGTGCTCACCTACGCACTGTTTGGCCCGGTGGCCACCAAGTTTCTGGAGAATCGCGATAACCCTACAGCCTTTGAGCCTGTGCCCAGTGCCGCCGACGTACTGCCAGCAGCCGTGGCTGCCGGTAGCGCTGATGTTGCAACCTACAGCGTTCGGGTTGAGGGCGCGGTGTACAAGGTTGAGGTGAGTCAGGGCGGAGAACTTGAGAGTATTGTGCCCATTGCGGGAGCTGCTGCACCAGCTACAGCCCCCAGTGCGGCCCCGCTTGTTGCCCCTGGTGGCGGTGAAGCCGTGGAGGCCGCACTCGCGGGCAACATATTCCGCGTCAATGTCAGTCCTGGTGATAGCGTTGAACAGGGCCAGCTTTTGCTGGTGCTTGAAGCCATGAAAATGGAAACCGAAGTGGTGGCACCCAAAGCCGGCCAAGTCGCGAGTGTCGATGTGCGCGAGGGCGATGCTGTAACTGTGGGTCAAACCCTGTTGCAGATCGCCTGATGGAACAATTGCTGCTTGTTTGGCAGAGTTCTGGCCTTGCGCAAATTACGCTTGGCCAGGCAGCAATGCTTGGCATTTCACTGTTGCTTTTGTATCTAGCCATCGGCAAACAGTTTGAGCCGTTGCTGCTCGTGCCGATCGGCTTTGGCGGTTTGCTCAGCAATATTCCAGGTGCTGAGATCGCCACCGGCGATGGGCTTTTGTATCTAGCGTATTCAACCGGCATCGAAACGGGTGCCTTCCCGTTGATTATTTTTATGGGGGTGGGGGCGCTAACCGACTTTGGTCCGTTGCTGGCGAACCCCAAAACACTCTTTCTTGGTGCGGCTGCGCAGTTCGGAATTTTCGCAACTCTTATTGGGGCTGTTGGTTTAACGCAGCTCGGCTGGATGGACTTTACGCTGGCGGAAGCCGCCGCGATTGGCATTATTGGTGGGGCGGATGGTCCCACGGCGATCTACGTCGCCTCGCAACTGGCACCGCAATTACTCGGGGCGATTGCGGTGGCGGCCTATTCCTACATGGCGCTCGTGCCGCTCGTTCAACCACCGATTATGCGCGCGCTCACCACTGAAGAAGAACGCTCAATAGTGATGACCCAGCTCCGCGAGGTGACCAGTCTCGAGCGCATCCTGTTTCCGCTGGTACTCGTGTTGCTGGTGGGGTTGCTGTTGCCCTCAGCGGCGCCACTTCTCGGTATGTTCTGCTTGGGTAACCTGATGCGGGAGAGTGGGGTGGTTGACCGTCTGTCAGACACCACGCAGAACGCACTGATCAACATTGTCACCATCTTCCTCGGTCTGGCGGTGGGCTCAAAACTCAGCGCGGATCAGTTTCTGGTGGGTAGCACGCTGGGTATTTTGCTGTTGGGTTTAGTGGCTTTTGCCATTGGCACTGCGAGTGGTGTGCTGATGGCCAAGCTCATGAATCTGTTGTCGACCAACAAGGTGAATCCGCTGATTGGTGCTGCTGGTGTGTCCGCCGTACCCATGGCGGCCAGGGTGGCGAATAAGGTTGGGCTTGAGGCCAATCCGCACAATTTCTTGCTCATGCATGCGATGGGGCCTAATGTGGCAGGCGTTATTGGTTCAGCCGTTGCAGCTGGCATAATGATCATGTTGTTGGGATAGAGACTAAGGAATGAAGACGTACAACAGGCTGGGACGGCTGTTGGTGGTGGTATCGTTCAGTGCTGCTTCTGTTGGCTTGATGTTGGCCTCTGGAGCTGCCCACGCTGCAGATCAGTTCTGGGTATCGCTAGGCACTTACAGTCAGCTCTCGGGTGCGCAACACATGCACAGCCGAGCGCGCGGCAACTTTTCCCAGTTGCAGGTCGTACCGTCGGAATCGGATATCGGCTTTGTGTATCGTTTGCTGGATGGGCCTGTGTATTCCCGGGTGGAGGCAGATGAGAGCCTAGAGCGTGCCCGTTCTGCCGGCTTTTTCGATGCCTGGCTGGTTGTAAAGGGCGACTCTTTTGTAATGCCTCAGGGGTTGTCGGAGGCTGAAATAGCAGCCGGTGCGGCTGCTGATTCAAATGTCTCAGACCCGCTGTTGGCTGACGATCAATACGGCTATGGCCTGGGTGGTTCGACGCAGAGTGAGTACCGTTCCGACTATGACAGCCAGAGTGCTGTAAGCGCCACCGAGGAGTCTACGACAGCCCCCTCGGTGGGTGAGGGCACATTGGGTGAGGGCACATTGATCGAAACTGCGCCTCCTGGTTATGGCTTGCATCAACTTCGTCGCGACACTCCCGTGACGGGTTCGGGCCCGTGGGGGTCGCGTTTGCGCGTACTTGATGAGCTGACTCTACCGCAACCGCCGTCTGAGCCGGACAACCCTCAGTAGCGCGGGCATAACAGTCGGCTAGTCGGCGAGTGCGGGTTCTTCCGTGGCTAGCTGACTGAGTAGCGGTTTGCGTACGGCAGGATGGTCGTTGCAGCAATCTTGCAGCAGGTATTTCAACAGCGCCCGCATGCCGTAGAAGCTCGGCCGGTACACCAGCGAGCGGCCATTGCGTTTGTGCGTGATCATGCCGGCCCGTTCGAGTACTGACAGGTGGGCAGAGAGCGTGTTTTGCCGCACCGCAAGCTCATCAGCAATGCGGCCCGCGGCCAGTCCTTCAGCGCCTTCTGCGACCAGCAGCTGAAATATGCTGAGCCGGGTGTGCTGCCCCAGTGCCGCAAGAGCGGCAACCGCGGCGTCCTGCTCGTCTGTGTTGTTGTGCATAAAAGGCTCGTCGTTATACGTTATTCGGGGTGCTCACTTTTTTGTGGGTGACTATCAGTACCACTGTTGACACCAGCTCGACAATCAGGGCGGGCAGCGCGCCCGCCTCGTAGCCAACACTCGCGAACACCCAGACCCGACCCGCCGCAGCCAGCGCCATCAGTGCAGCTGCGCTTAGCAACCACTGGGACTTGCCTGCACGCAAGCCCAGAGCGATGAACAGGGCGGTACCAAAAAACAGCGCGCCCATGTCGGCGGTTAGGTTGTTGATGCCAAGATTATTCAAAGCATCAACCTGCCACTCGGTTTCAATGCCGGAAAAGCTAAACCACCAACGAACGCCAAACACGGTCATGAGCAGGGCAAACAGGCCGCAGAATACTTTTAGTGCGATGATCAATGTGGTTCTCCTTTCGAGCGGGTTTTGTACCGCTTCTTATGGTTATGGTTGCAGATACCGATTTAGGGTGTGAGCTGAAACTCGATTCGGCCCGCTGCGCCAAAGTCAGCAACATAGTGGCCAGGCTGGCCTGGGTGTGCTGCACCAATCGCGCCGCTCAACAAAATATGCTCGGGGGTAATAGTGTAGCCCTTGGCGATGGTCTGGTTAATGAGCCAGTGCAGCGCCTGCCACTGGCCATCCATCACCGAGCCTGCGAGTGCTTCGTGCATGGTGTCGTTATCGCGGGTGAGTTTGGTCGTGATGGCATCGAGGTTGTGGTTTTGCCAATCGAAGGCCGAGCCCTCTATCCAGCCGCTGCAAGCGATGTTGGTTGCCACCAGGTCTTCACCGGTGAATTTGGCCTGACCGAAGCCGGGGTCCGCGAGCTCAAACGCGGGGGAAACTCGGGCAACCAGGGCGCGCGCCTCATCGACAGTGACCAGCGGTGTACTGACAGAATCTTTCAGGCGGTAGCAGAGTTCAGTTTCAACCAGCAGCCCGCGGTAGTCACCGGCAGACAGCGTTTGGCCGCTTTCCCGTACACCCTTGGCAAACAGCACGCTGGTAACCGGGCCCGGCAAGCCGAAGGCTTTCTGCATGGGTTCGGCAGTTACGGCCGCTTTGAACCCGCCGATGATGTCGCGCGTTTGCCAATTGGCAACGTAGGCCTTTTGCAGGTGGTAGGCCCGGTCGAGGTCAAACTCGCCAAGAGTGTGGCTGGGTGGGGTGTAGTGGGCGCCCTGTTGGTAGCTGCTGGCAAGGCTCTCGATGACGTCAATTTCGGCGGCAGTGGGTTGGGTCATTGGGTGGATTTGGATGGCTGAGAGAGGGTAGAGGCTAGCATGGGGAAGAGGGGATGTGGTTCGTTTTGGGGCTGGGGTTGGGGTATTCTGCGCCTACGCCCCGGTGGCACAACTGGATAGCGCGGCCCCCTCCTAAGGGGCAGGTTGTAGGTTCGAGTCCTACCCGGGGCGCCAGATAAATCAATTAGTTAGGCGCGTTAGTGGCGATCCCGCTCCCAATTTGTTTTTTGAATGCACAAACACGCTGTAGGTACCTACGGCACCCGAGTCGATATCAAGACCTACTTGCTGCTCGGCTGGCGGATTGAGGCAGGCACCAGAAAGGTCTTAGGGAGGTCTTAGGGGACAGGACCAAGTGCCAGGTCTAATCCCCCTTGTAATGAGGCCTCACTAGCCTCGCAAAGAGTTCACCTGATCGCGAAAGCGCTCAGTGCCAAGCACGTGGCCGGTATTGATGCAGTGCCTTATCTTTTGAACCACTTCCACCGATAACGCTTGACTAATCAGTGCGCGATATTGCTCTCGGCGGTCTATCTCGGTTTCACCTAAGGCCAGATACTCTGCGTGGGGCGTCCATAGCTGAATTCGTTTGCCAAACGCATGGCTCTGATAGCTTGACCAAATATAGTCACCCGGGTCTTTCGTCATTCCAGCCCGAACAGGATTCAACTCTATGTAGCGAATGCAGTGCAATAGATAGCGAGTATCCTGTACTAGCGTAGATTTGAAGCGGCCGTCAAAGAGTGGTCCTGTACGGGCGTACTTGAAGTTGAACGGCTGCACATAGTGACGGCCAATGTGCCGCATGAGTCTCGAGACACCATCATCAGAAGACGGTGTAACTAGCAGATGTACGTGATTGGTCATGAACACCCATGCATGAACGGCTACGCCATAACGCACAGCGCCTTCATTTAGACTAGCGGCGTACGCCGCCATGTCTTCATTGGAGGTAAAACAAATCGCTCTATTTACACCCCGTTGTATAACATGAACAGGATATCCGGCTGGACAGAAACGTGGTTGGCGAGGCATCACCTCATTTTGCCTGACAGAGGGTTAGAAGATGTGAGGCGCTTGCTCAGCCGGGAGTAAGATCTTTGGCATCACACCCTGGGATTCCGACCTGGCACTTGGTCCTGTCCCCTAGGGTTCCTAGGGTTCTGTCCCCTAGGGTTCTATCAGCATATTTGTTAGCGAATCGAATTCTGGCGATTTTTGTAGGACTCGCGCCCAGGCATCTAGGAGAAATCTGGAATCCCGCTCAAGTTGTGTCAACCAGGCATCAGCGTCACTGCTGGGCAGCGTCAATTCTCTGCCGCCAGTGCGCCACATTTGGTTGCCACCAGGCACAGTACGTCGACACCAGCCTGCCTGCTCAGCGCAGCCGGTGAGCAGCCGATCGCTGCTGGGTCATAAACTCTGGTGCGGTTGATTCGTCGTTTGCGACCTGCGATTCCGCGTGACACAGAATGCTCTATCACGGCTCAGACCTTATTCGCGGTACTTGTAAAGTTTTCTGCCAATTCAAGTTGCTGCATGGATGTCTCGAAACTAGAGGTTGAGCCGTCATATGGCGTTTCGCTCAGGCCTTGCTATACCTAAAGGTAATGCCATACAGAGCGTTTCGATGATGTTTACTCGAAAACTGATTTTATTCTCCTGCGCTGCCCTGCTCTGCGCGGTTTGTTCGGGAACTGCGCGCTCGCCAACAGACTCAGGTGGCCAAACGTCTTCCGGCGCAGCCTGCTGCCGCGAGTCTACCTACGTCACGTTGCCGGTCATCTACTTTTCTTCGAATTCAACGGTCTTGGATGCGAGCGAAATCGAAAAACTTGATCGTTTGCGCAAGATCCTAGGAGGCTATGACCAGATGAAGTTGCTGGTTGTTGGCCACACCGATAGTCAAGGCAGTGTCGCGTATAACCAGGCGCTCTCGCAGCGTCGAGCCTCAGCAGTTGTCGACTACCTGATTAGCCGCGGTATCGACCGAGAACGTTTAGAGCGCGCAGCACATAGTGAATCTCAACCCATGGCGACCAACGCGTCTGCCAACGGGCGTGCCGAAAACCGTCGTGTCGTCTTCATAGAACACTAACGGAATTGTCTAATGCCCGAAAATAATCTAGCTCCGGCAGCGCCCGGGATTCACGCGTGCCTGCTATCACATACAAGATCAAAGCCTGGAATTGCCGACGCTATCAGAATCTACCGCTCGGATAGAGGCGATTACCGAACGACAAACCGTAAACCTACGCGAGTTTACCCATGCGCGAGCGCAAGACTCTGAGCTTGCGTGTCAGTGGCTGATATTTCCCATTTTGCTCCAGTTTCCTTCTAATTAGGAGTGTGAACTGCTTCATAAACCCGGATTAAACCAACCGTCGAAGAACTGACGGTACTGGTTATGGTTCTGTTCGCGGCGGTTGTTCGGGCGCGAATGAAGGTGATTAGGCATTGGTACGAAACGAAATTCGCTATGACTGCCAGAACCTTGACGCCCGGCACCGCATTTTGCTCGCATGGCCTTTGAAAATATTTCGTAACTTGGCGAGAACCCGATCACTCAGGTACGAAGTTCTGCAGTCTAAATTCCGTTTACTTAGAACGCTCCGCCCCAATGATTAACTTTGTGCGTGCGACCTCATGAAGGCATTGTTGCGAGCTTGCTACGAGTTGAATCTCTACTAGTGTTGCATTGTGGGCGTTACAGATCAGCCAGAAGCACCACGATTTTCTTTGGGAAGCGAACAGTGAAGTACAGTGAAGTACAGTGATCGAAAAAAAAATACGCAGTGTAAGCAGATGAGTAGAATTTGCAGCGTGTCAGAGAGAAAAAGCCGAGAGAAAAATCTCTGCGGTAAACTCGGCGTTGTTTTTCTCGTATTCCTTGTCACGGGTTGCACATTAATCCCGCAACCATTCTCTGTAGGCGAGTTGGAAGAAGAAAGCGCGAAACAGCTAAACAACTACCTATCGGAACAGGATGCCCTCAGTGCGCCAATTGGCCTTTACGAGGCTATGGCGCGCTCGATTAAATACAACCTCGATGAAGAAGTTGAGCGCATGGAAGAAGCACTGCGCGTTCGTGAGCTAAAACTTGCTCGCTATGACCTGTTGCCCAGTTTGGTGGCGGGCGCTGGCTACAACGGCCGAAACAATTTTAGTGGGGCGAGCTCCTCGGCACTCCTAAGCGCTCGCTCTGTAGGTTCGCAATCACTCGTGTCATCTACATCTTCTGAACGCGACACCTTTGGAGCGGACCTGTTGCTGTCCTGGGATGTTCTTGATTTTGGTCTCTCTTACGTTCGGGCCAAACAAAAAGCGGATGAGGTTTTGATTGCTGCGGAGCGCCGACGTAAGGTTGTCGGCCGTATAGTAGAAGATGTTCGTACCGCCTATTGGCGCGCGGTAAGCGCCGAACGTCTCTTAACCGAACTCCAAGCGCTTGAGGGCGATATCGAAGAAGCCTTGCGTCAGTCTCAGGCCGTATTCGACAGGCGTAAAGCTGCACCTCTGTCAGCGCTCACCTATCAACGTGATCTGCTGTCTACCAAAGAAGAAATACAGAACCTGCAGCGCGAAATGAGCGTGGCCAAGCATCAGCTCGCCGCGTTAATGAATATTGACCCGGGCAAGCCATATGCTCTTGCTATGCCAGAGCGCTCGAACTCTGGATTAGAATTTTCTATACCGGCCGAAGAAATGGTTGCCCTGGCTTTGATGAATCGACCTGAAGTTCGTGAGAACCTGTATCGCCAGCGCATCAACGAGAAGTCGGCAACGGCGGCGCTTCTTGAGTTATTACCCAGCCTGCGCCTGTTTGGCGGATTCAACTACGACAGCAACGAGTTTCTTTTCAATGATCAGTGGACCGGCTGGGGCGCTCGAGCGAGCTGGAATTTGGTGCAAGCCTTTAGCTATCCGGCGAAGAAACGAAGTGTTCAAGCGCAGCAAGAACTCTTAGATGCTAAAGCCAAAGCCTTAACCATGGCGGTGATAACCCAGGTACATGTAAGCCGCACGCGGTTTGAACTGGCTCGCCGGCAACTCGATACCATGCAGAACTTTCATCAGGTACAAGGCCGTATTCTTAACCAGGTAGGTGCCGGGTTCGAAACGAAACGAATAAGCAAGCAGACCATGATTCGTGAACGGATGAATCAGATTATCGCAGAAGCGAAATATGATCTTGCGGTCGCTGATTTGCAGAATGCCTTTGCGAATATACATTCGTCGATGGGGTTCGATCCGTATGGCGCGGACGTTTCTGGTCAAGAACCTGTTATGGAATTGGCTAGTAAACTACAACAGCACTGGGAGAATCGTGGCGACGAAATCTCGTTCGTTGCGCCGCTGGAGAACGTCGATGGTTATGGCGTTTCCGACTGAATTCATGCAGAAGTTGAACGTGAGAAACGCTAAATCGTGGTCGGCTCGAATTGCATTGGTTGCCACGTTCGCTTGTTGCCTCGAGATCTGGGCGTACGCTGATACTTCTAGTGATCAAGGCATACGGGGCGTAGTCAAAGCTCAGCACGAGGCTCTCCTTAGCGTAGATATAAAATCCAACATAAGCGCCTTACCTGTTAGAACCGGTGAGAGCTTTGCTAGAGGTGATGTGCTTGTTTCTTTTGATTGCATGGCGCAGCGCGCTACCGCAGATGCCTCGCGCGCGTCATACAGTGCAGCTAAATCCCGTTACGATAGTAGTGTTGAAATGAACAGCTTTGACGCACTTGGCGGTTACGAGGTGGAACTAGCGAAGGCCGAGATGGATGAAGCTGCTGCGCTTGCGCGTGGAGCTGAAGCATTGACTCGGCAGTGTCAAATTGTTGCACCCTACGCCGGACGAGTCGCAGAATTGGCGGTAAACACCCATGAGATGCCCGCGCCAGACACACCCTTGATGAAAATAGTAGGCACAAGTGACCTGGAGCTGCGGCTAATCGTGCCGTCGGTCTGGCTGAACTGGTTAACGCCTGGCGTTGTTTTTCAATTCGAAATTGATGAGACCGGTAAGCGCCATGAGGCACGGGTTACGAATATCGGTGCTGAAGTGGATGCTGTAAGTCGTACCGTCCCAATTATCGCGTCCTTCGATAGAGCCTCAGCGACGGTATTGCCTGGTATGAGCGGTACTGCCTGGTTCGATCAAATCCGACGAGCGCCGAGTAGCTAGCTTTCGGCATTCTGGCTAACTATTAGCCATCTCTTATCGCTTAATCTAGAGGCTTTCATGTCTGCTACTCAGAGTGTTCGCTTAAAGGCTGATCCAAATTCTGTTCATCAAGTGAATGATCGTGTCGCCTCCGAGCCTATACAAGCCGCGTCGCAGAGTCAGATGGCAGATGCGCTGCTCGCCTTCGAGGCTGGTGTAAGAGCGCTGTCGAATGAAACTGACCTATTTGCTCACTGGTGTAACGAAACACGACGTTTTCTGAATTACAGACAAGCTTTTCTGCTGCGGTGTCGGGTTCGGGGTTCCAGGCCGCGTCTAATATTTGCAACCAGTCTACCCGCCATAGATCGAGAATCTCCCTTCGTGCGTTGGCTCGAAAAAAATGTTAATTACATGCGTGACGATGTTGGTTTGGAAAACCAGCATCACTTTAGATTGCCTGCCTACTGTGATGACGATGATGAGGAAACTCGAAATTACCCATTTATAGAATTCTGCTGGACGCCGTTGATGGAAGATGGCACTACTGTCGGCGGTTTTCTAACTGTTCGTGAAACTACCTGGCTTCAGAACGAGCGGCTCTTAGCCCAGCGCTTGTGCGAGCTGTATGTTCACTCATGGCAGTCTATTAAGGGGCGTGGAAAGATAGTTAGAAAGCAACGCTTCACCAAAAAAGTAATTTGGACAATCGCAGTATTGGCTGCTCTTCTAGCTGTTTTCCCGGTTTCTATTACTGCACTAGCTCCTGCAGAAGTTGCGCCTCTTGATCCGTTGGTAGTTGCCGCTCCATTCAACGGAGTTGTAAAGGAGATACTAATAGAGCAGGGCGCGCCTGTAGCTGTGGGTGATCAATTGATCGAGTTCGAGGATGTGGAGTGGCGCAATGGCTACGACATAGCTGATGAATCAGAGTCAGTCGCCCGAGCTCGATTCGAAAGAGAGTCACAGCGCGCTATTGCGGATCCACGAGCAAAACGTGAGATCGCGGTTGCCAGAGCTGAGCTTGAACTGGCAACAACAGAAAAAGCCTACGCACGCGAACTACTTGATAAGGCACGGTTGGTTGCGGAGGGGGAGGGGCTTGCTGTCTATACAGATAAGCGCGATTGGATTGGTAAGCCGGTAAGCGCAGGTGAATCGATACTGCAGATAGCCGACCCCAATAAAGTGCGGTTTTCTATTGACTTGCCAGTTCGTGAAAGCCTGGTATTGCAAGACGGGGCGCGTATTAAAGTGTTTTTGGATTCGGATCCTCTGCGTCCCATTGAAGCAACTCTCGTTGAGGCGAGCTATCAAGCGGTGCGCGACAAGCGCGACATTCTTTCTTACCGGTTGTCTGGTGAGCTGCTTGACCGAGATGGAAAGCTTCCTCGTATCGGCGTTCAGGGCACGGCGCAAGTCTATGGTGACAAAGCGCCTCTTATATATGTGCTCTTTCGTAAACCCCTTGCCAGTCTTAGACAGTTGACCGGATGGTAAGCGATGGTCAGTCTGAAAGTGCGGCCGATGTACTTGCGGGAGAGGCAGCGGCTGGCCAGCTTGATGATGAGGCGCAGCTCCCTGCGCTACGGGAAGACTTGCAGCTATTGCC
>CAZSYU010000050.1:0-27200 GCA_964611345.1 uncultured Pseudomonadales bacterium | reverse complement strand
GGCACTCATCACACCGGATGCCGCCTGAATGGTGTGGTCCATCGCGAGCAGATCGCGGTCGGGGCCGGACAACCCGTAGCCGGTGCCTGACCCATAGACAAGCCGCGGATTTATTTTTTGCAAATCTTCCCAGCCAACTCCCAGGCGGTCCATCACTCCTGGGGCGTAGTTTTCGAGTAACACGTCGGCGTCTTTTACCAGCGTGCGGAGCAGCTCCTTGCCTTTGTCGTCACGCAGATTGAGCGTGATGCTCTTCTTGTTCGAGTTCAGCATGGCGAATGACAGAGGTGTCTTTGCGCCACCGGCACCCCGCAAGCGTTCGCCTTTTAGCGGTTCAACCTTGATAACCTCCGCGCCCGCCATGGCAAACAGAAACGCCGCATACGGGCCCTGATAAATCTGGGTGAGGTCGATAACCTTCAGTCCGGCGAGGGGCTTGTTAGCGTTTGTCATAGAGTAGCTCTGGTTATGTGAAGAGTCCGGGTACGAAGCATCATATATTGTCTGGGTTACTGTCCCGGTCAAGTCCAGGTCCGCAGCGCGTTGCCGATGCAGAGTGCCCCCAAACCCAAAATCAATACCTGGCTTGCCGATTTGAAGTTGGCGTTGGATACCTTGCCCAAGATAAGTGTGCCCAACCGAGTGGCGCTGATCGATGCCAGGAGTGCAATGCCAATTAGCAAGGCGGGCGTCTCTTCTGCCAGGCCGTAGAGTTGGGCATAGAACCCCAGTTTCAACAGATGACCCAGGGTTTGGGTGATGGCCTTGGTGGCCACAATTTCGCGCCGGTCGAGGCCGGAGTTGAGATAAAACAGATCCAGCAAGGGACCCGATGCACCGGCGACAAGTTGCGCGCCCGTCACCAGCACCCCGCAGACATACTGGCTTAGGTGGTTGGTGATGACGACAGGGCTCGATTTAGGCAGCAGCAAGGCCAGCCAGGGAAAGAGGCCAATCAACAGCAACACGACTTCAGGTGGCGGCAGCCAGGCGATCGCCCAGAACGCGATCACGGCCACAAAAGAGCCGGCCAGATACCGCGGCAATACCTGCCACTGGATGTGATCGCGCAAAAAATAGGCGCGTGACCCGTTGGCGGTGGCCTGTACCGCCCCGTGCACCACCATGGCGGCCGGCACTGACAGCAGGGTGACCAGTACAGCCATCAGAATCATGCCGCCGGCCATGCCGATGATCCCGGAGATCAGGCTGGTAACAAAAACCGTCGCAACAATGATGAGACCCGTGTTCATGGCGGTATTACACCACTGCACAATCAATGAAAAAAGCGATGCTGTGGAATAGGATCTAGTCGAATTTGGACTATTATGGGCAGGGTGATGCCCTTAGACCCAATGACTGCTGCCCAATGATTGAACATCTCGAAACTCTCGTGACCCTGTCGCGGACCGGCACCATGATGGAAACGGCGACCCACCTGTCGATCTCGCAATCAGCGGTGAGCAAACGGATTGCGACGCTGGAACGGCACTACGACCGCAAACTGATCGAGCGGCAGGGCAGACGGGTGGCGCTCACACACCATGGCACCCGGCTCGTCGATCGAGTGACCCCACTGATTACCGAGCTGCGCAGCGTGTTTCTGGAAGACAGTGAACTGCGTAAGGGCAAGATCATTGTTGGCGTTTCCGACGCCATTCTCGCGAGTTGGGGGCCGGGTATTTTTGCCGCGGTGCGCACAGCTTTGCCCGGCGTTGAACTGAGCTTTCACGCGCAGCGGTCACCGACGGTGCTCGACCGCATTCGCGCCGGTGAATACATGGTGGGCATCTGCACCGGCTTTTCTGATGCCGAGACCGATGTGCAGTCTGAGCTTTTGCACCTGGAACCCATGGTGATTATTCCGAGCGGTCTGCAAACTCTCGACTACACACCGGGCGATCCGCTGGGTGTCATTACCATCGAGTCGCGTTCCGGCGCCTGGGCGTCCATTGAAGACGACATGCACCGCCTGAACTTGCAGCGCGAGACCTCCCTCGAATCGTTCTTTGCGGTGGGGCAAATGGCCATTGCCGGGTTTGGTCACGGTTTGGTGCCGGCGGGTGTGGCCGAAACATTGCACGTAAAAAATTCCACCCTGTTGGTGCCGGATGCCGCATCATTGGTGCGACCGGTACGTTTTGTGGCGCGTAAATCGATGTTCTCGCGGCCGCTGGTGCAGGCGTTCTATCGCGAGTTTGCAACCGGATTAAAACGTCGTCAGAAACGCCTCAAACGCTGGCTCAAGTACGACTAGGTTCTTACACAAAGATAAAAAGGCGAATGAACAATATGACTGATCTGTACTTGCATCACTATCCCACGTCGCTGTTTTCCGAAAAGGTTCGCTCGCTACTTGGTTACCTTGAGCTGCCCTGGAATTCGGTGGTTATCAATCCCATCATGCCGCGGCCCAATTTGATGGAATTGTCAGGGGGTTATCGCAAGACACCCATTCTGCAGGACGGCGCCAATGTGTTTTGCGATACCAAAATGATTTGTGTGCATCTGGCCGCGCGCGCAGGCAATACGTCGCTGTACAAGCCAGGTTTTGCGGCAACACGCTTTGCCGAATGGGCCGACACCACCTTGTTTCGCACCTGTGTTGCACTGTGTTTTGCACCCAAAGCCGTCGCAGTGGTTGCGCAGCAAATGGGTGAAGCCAATATGGCGGCCTTTGTGGAGGATCGCGCCAAGCTATCAGCGGGTGCGGCGATTGCCTCGATGACCCCCGAGGTGGCAGAGGCGAACTTCTTGCACTACTTGCGCGAACTCGAAGACTCACTGGCGCATACTTCGGCGTCAGTGTACCTGTTTGGCAGCTCGCCGAGCATCGCCGATTTCGCGCTGTACCACTGTCTGTGGTTTGTTGGCCAAAACCCGGTTGTGGCACCTTTACTCGATGGGTTTGAGCATATAAAAAACTACCTCAAACCCTTTGTGGCCTGGGGACAGATAGAAGGCGCGCCCAGCACCAGTGAGGCCGCGCTTGCGCGTGGTAGCGAAGCCACACCCGAGCTGTTTACCTATGGCGAGCATCTGCCGTTAGTAGGCGCCGGGGAAGGCATCAAGCTGGGCGACCCTGTCGCGGTAACGCCAGATGATTACGGCAAGATTCCGGTGGTTGGTGAGCTGTTGCACATTAGCGATGTCACTATTGTAGTGGGGCGCACGGATTCCGTGGCGGGTGCTGTTAACGCCTACTTCCCACGCACAGGTTTTGAAGTCGCACTTGCGAGTTAGTCGTGGTTAAGGCCATTGAACTGCTCAGGCAGTCCCCAACATCTCATTCCAGAACGATTCAACGGCGTTGGTAGGACGGCAGCGCGTGTGCGGATGCAGCTCCAGAACATTTGGATGCGCTGACCAGTGGTCCGGGGGACGAGAGTGCCTTGCGAAATGCACCCACAGCTGCAGAACTTCGCGGGCGAGCTCTTCGTGTCCTGGCCCAACGAACTTTGCCGTTGAGCGTTCCGTAAAATTATTGAACACAAATGGAATTTCGATGGCGTGGCAGGCGCCCAGCCAACCCCGCAAGGCCGGTGATGGCCAGTTGAACTTGTAAGTCCAGGTATTGGCGGGCAAGCCCGCGGCATGACGAGCTTGCTCACGAGCGCGAACATAGCGTTGTTGCGGTTGTCGATAGCGCAGTTCAGTTTCTACCGCGGCAAGCACTTCAAGGTCTGGGAGCTGCGGATAAACCTCCGGTAACTCGTTAATAATTTCGGCTGGTAGCCGGGGCAACAGCGTTGCCGACAATCCGCCGTCTTTGATGCGCTGCCGCGGATTCATATACAACCGATGCTCATCGGCGTTGTGGCCGATGATGAGTGGCACATCAGCGCCCAGACCAGCAGCGACTTCCGGATGCTCGGGCAGCAGCTTGTCATCGACAACGGGGCGAAAGGGCATGCCACCAAACTTTGGCCGCAGCTCACGCCCCAGGCGAGTCTGCAGATCCATGAGTTGTTCTGCATCACCAGGGTCAGCCAGGCGCGCTCGCTCTTCGCTCCAGCGGCGGTGTGCTTCTGCCGCCTGCTCGGTGCTTGCTATGTTGCTGCCGGCACCACTTTGCGCAATGGCGCCGTGAAACAGGCCGCGCGCGGCAGGCAGCGTTAGTAAGTTGCAAATACTCATGGCACCCGCAGATTCGCCGAACAGGGTAACGCGGCCAGGATCGCCACCCAACGCAACGGCATTGTCTTGTACCCACTGTAGTGCGAGTAGCTGATCGCTCAGGCCCAGATTGTTGCGGCCGAGTGCTCCGAGGCGATAGTTGGCGCGTACCACAACAACACCCTCGCGGGCGAGATTGCCACCATCAAACAAGGGGTCGGCGGCGTCGCCCGTGATGTAGCCGCCACCGAATATCCAGATCATCACGGGGTGCCCGCTGCCGGTGGCGGGTGCATCCACATTGAGCGTCAGGCAATCCTCCGAGCAATGCGCACTGCTGCGCATGCCCATGTCAAACAGCTGGGGCTGCAGCGGTGCTGGACCAGGCTTACGCGCATCGAGCGGGTCTGACCAGGGTGTTGCTGGTTGCGCGGGCTGATCTGCCAGCCGCTTAAGTGGCGGGTCTGCGAACGGCACACCGCGCAAGCGCAGCACGTCGTCTGCGACGTCGCCACGGATCGGTCCTGCGCTGGTGTTAATCAGTTTGGCTGTTGTCACTCTGCTCACACCAGCCGGCCACCACCTCAACCCATTCGGGGTGTTCGTTCATGCATGGAATCAGCGTGAACGATTCACCGCCAGCCGCCATAAAAATCTCGCGCCCCTGAATGCCCATTTCTTCGAGCGTTTCGAGGTTGTCGGCAACAAACGCCGGGCACACTACGGCGAGCTGTTTGATGCCTTTGCCGGGCAGCTCGGCGAGCACGTGATCGGTGTACGGGGTTAGCCAGGGCGTACGGCCAAGGCGGGACTGAAAACTGACACTGCGTTTGTCGTTGCTGATAGCGAGCGCCGCGCACACGGCCTGGGTGGTGGCGTAGACCTGATGTCGATAGCAGGTGGGGTGGGCGGTTTTCGCCGCCTCACTTGTGGCTTCGCAACAGTCAGGCGCTTGCAGGCAGTGTGAGTTGGTGGGGTCTGCCTTGGTTAAATGTCGTTCCGGCAATCCGTGATAACTAAATAGCAGGTGATCATAGGTGGCAGGCAACGCCTCGCGAATGCTGCTTGCCAGTGCGCTGATGTACGCAGGTGCTGTAAAAAAAGGTGGCATAACGTGCAGCTGTTGGTGGGCACCCAGTGCTTTTCGCGCGGCGGCAATGGTGGTAGTGCGGGTGGAGTCGGCGTGGTGCGGGTACGCGGCGATGAGAAACACCTCATCACAGTTTGCGAGTTGGGCCATGCCCTCTTTGATGCTCGGAGAGCCGTAGCGCATCGCCAATGCCACAGGGATGCTGTCTGTGTTCGCGCTTTCTGCAGATTTTGTGAGCCGTGCGTTTAGCGCATTAGTGAAGGCTCTGCTTTGGTGCAGCAAGGGCGAACCTGGTTCTTCACCGCTCTGCCAGATGCTGGCATAGGCCTCGGCGCTGGCCTTCGGGCGGGTTAGCAGTATGAGTGACACCAGCAAGCGCCGGATCGGCCAGGGCAGGTCGATGACTTCGGGGTCCATCAGAAATTCGTTGAGATAGCGACGTACCGCCGGCACCGTCGGGGCGTCTGGTGAGCCCAGATTAACCAGCAATACGCCGCGCTTGCGAGCGCTGCGGGTTCTGCTGGCGGACTGATTCTCTGCTGCTTCCACTGGGCCTCGTTCTTGGTTGCGCGGGGTATCTGGGATAGTATCCGCGCTCCTCGCCAATGTCATGAAGCCTGTGACTGTCATTATCGATTACGACGCCGGCAACCTTCGCAGTGTGCAGCGCGCCTGCTCAGAGGTTGGGCTTGAAGCGCAGATCAGCAGCGACGCCAACCAGGTCGCCGCTGCCGAGCGCATTATTTTTCCCGGGGTCGGAGCGGCCGGCAGCGGGATGGCAAGTGTGCGCAAGAATGGCCTGGATGAAGCGCTGCTTGGTGCCTATGCGGCCGGCGTGCCCATTCTCGGGATCTGCCTGGGCGTACAGATCTCGCTTGATCATTCCGCCGAGCAAGACACAAAAACCCTTGGTTTGCTGCCCGGTCGCGTCCGGCAGTTCAAATTTTCCAATCCCGAACTCAAAGTGCCGCACATGGGTTGGAACGAGGTACGGGTTACCCAGCCGCACCCATTGCTTGCTGATGTTAAGCCCGGTCAGGAATTCTACTTTGTGCACGGTTATTACCCCGACCCTGCGCAGCACAGTGATGTGTATGCCGTTAGCGACTACGAGATTGAGTTTCCCTGCGCGATAGGCCGGGATAACTATTTTGGCACGCAGTTTCACTGCGAGAAGAGTGGCCGGTTTGGTTTGCAATTGTTGGCTAATTTTGCCAACTGGGATGGCACATGCTGAGCAAACGACTGATTGCCTGCCTGGACGTGCGCAACGGCAACCTGGCGAAGAGCGTGAAGTTTGTCGATACCAAAGACATTGGCGACCCGGTCGCGAAGGCGCGGGAGTATTATCTTGATGGACTTGATGAGCTGGTGTTCTACGACATCACGGCCTCCCACGAAGATCGCGGCATTATGCTCGATGTGGTGGAAGCGGTTGCCAGCCAGGTGTTTATTCCACTCTCTGTCGGTGGTGGTGTGCGCAGCGTGCAAGACGCAACAGATTTGCGTCTGGCCGGCGCCGAGAAGATCAACGTCAACTCAGCCGCTGTCAGCAACCCTGATTTGATCAGTGCGTGTGCTGTGTCTATTGGCGAGCAGAACGTGGTGCTGTCTATGGACGTACAGAAAGTGCCGCCAAGCGATGCGTTGCCCAGTGGTTATGAGATTGTCATCAATGGTGGTCGCAAACCGATGGGGCTCGATGCACTGGGGTGGGCGCTGCGTGGCGAGCAACTGGGTGCAGGCGAGCTGGTGGTTAACTCGATTGATGCTGACGGTACCCGCGAAGGCTACGAAATCACTTTGACCCGCATGATCTCAGAGGCGGTACGCATTCCGGTGATCGCCTCAGGTGGCGCGGGTACATCACAACACCTTGTGGATGTGCTGCAAGAAGGCAAGGCCGATGCGGCACTGGTTGCGTCTATGGTGCACTTTGGCGATTACACCTGTAGCGGCATAAAACAGGATCTGCACGCCGCGGGTGTGCGCATGCGTATGGCCTGGTAGTCGGCCTCTCTTTCAACCACGTCCTCCAACCACGGGCGATTTAACGAACCAACGGCAAGCGAACCAACTTATGCAAGCAATACACTTAAACGGCGGCAAGCTGGAATGGCAAAGTATCGAAGCACCTGGCGAAGAGCCTGGGCCGGGTATGGTGTTGATTAACAACGCGGCCAGTGCGGTCAATCGGGCCGATCTTGCACAGGCTGCGGGTGCTTACCCGCCACCACCAGGTGCCAGCCCAATTCTGGGGTTGGAATGCGCCGGCGAAGTGGCGGCGGTGGGTGAGGGCGTTAGTCGGGTAGCGCCCGGTGACCGGGTGTGTGCCTTGTTGTCAGGCGGTGGTTACGCAGAACAGGTGCTGGCACCAGCGGGGCAGGTGTTGCCCATTCCTGCCAGCTTTAGCTTTGTGCAAGCCGCAGCATTGCCAGAAGTATTTGCTACGGCCTACCTCAACCTGTTTATGGAGGCGCGATTGGTACCGGGTGAGCGGGCTGTGTTGCACGCGGGTGCCAGCGGCGTGGGTACCGCGGGCGTGCAAATGTGCAAAGCCTTTGGTAATCCAGTGTTTGTTACTGCGGGCAGTAGCGACAAAATTGCCCGTTGTGTCGAACTGGGGGCACAGGGCGGACACTCCCGCCACGACGGATCCTTTGTTGAGGCTGTGCAGGCGTTTTCTGGCGGCGCCGGCGCCGACGTTATTCTGGACCCTGTGGGTGGTAGTTATTTGCCTGACAATCAGGCGGCGCTTGCCGTTGACGGTCGACTGGTCATCATCGGGCTAATGGGCGGGGTGCAGGCTGAACTGAATCTCGGGCTGATGATGATGAAACGCCAACGGGTGATAGGTTCGACCTTGCGAGCACGCAGTGTGCCCGCCAAATCGGCGGTTATGGATGCGCTGTATGAGCGGGTGTGGCCGTTGCTTGAAAGTGGTGAGATCAAACCGATCATCGAGGCAGAAATTCCCTTGCCTGAGGCGGCTCGTGCGCACGAGTTGATTGCCGGTAACGACACTGTTGGCAAGGTGATTCTTACGCTCTGATCAGCGCTCGGCCAACCAAATGCCGACCAGCACCATGGCCAGCGACAAGGCGTGGTAGGCATGGAAGTTCTCGCCCAAATAGGCAACGGCAATGATGGCCCCAAATACGGGGACCAGGTTTATAAAAACGCCAGCACGGCCTGGGCCAATAAGTTCAACACCGCGCATGAACATAATTTGGGCGAGAAACGAAGGAAACAGCGCAACCAGAGCAACGATCGCCCAGCCGCGCGTGGTGGGCGCTTGAAAGTCGCCGGCCCAGGCCTCCATGGCCACCATGGGGATCGAGGCAATAAATGCCGCAACGGCCAGCACGGTAAACAAACCAATCGCGCTCGACTCCGGACGACGACGCAGCCCAAGCGTGTAGCCGGCGTACAGCAAGGTGGCAAGTGCAACGAACACATCGCCGTTGTTCAGGCGTAACTCGAGTAGCCGCGACAGGTCGCCGGCGGCAGCAACCACCACCACGCCCACCAAGGTAAGGCTGGTGCCCACCCACTGTCTGGTGCTGATCGGGGTGCGGTACGCCGCTAGCGCCCCGAGCAACACAAACACAGGCATCATGCCTTGAATGATGCCCATGTTGAGCGCGCTGGTATGATGCGCGGCCACATAGAACAGGCCATTGAACGCAGCCAGGCCAAGCGTGCCCATGACAAACAGGTAGGGTAGGTGCTCGCACAGCGTGGGCCAATCGCGGGCGAGAGTTTGCCTCTGAAAAGTCAACAGCAGCACCACGACCAACAACCAGCGCAGTGCAACAATCGCCATTGGCGACACCTCACCAACCGCCAGCTTTGCGAACGTGGTGTTGGCCCCGAAACAAACGGCAGTTAGCGTCAGAAGCAGGTACGCATGGGCGTTTGACCGCTGTACCTGTGCGCCGATTAGAGGTTATCCAGTTGTTGCATTTGTGAGCTTAGCGTTGCAATTGCGGCTTCGTGGTCGGCTGCTTTCTGCTGCTCTTTTGCGACCACTTCCGGGGGTGCGTTGGCCACAAATTTCGCATTGCCCAGTTTGCCATTCAGGCGCCTGAGATCTTGTTCGCGCTTGCCGATCTCTTTGGTGAGCCGGGCGCGTTCTTCGGCAACGTCGATTAAACCGGCCAGCGGCACCATCACGCGCAGGGTGTCGACGAGCTGGAGTGCGTGCGGCGGTGCTTCTTCATCGTCGGCAAGCCAGGTCAACCCCGAGAGTTTTGCCAACCGGGTTAGCAGTGGTCTGTTGAGTTCCGCGAGCTTTCTGTCTTCATCGGAGCCGCCCTGCAACACCAGGTCAATCTCCTGCTTGGGCTTAATATTGGCTTCGCCACGAATATTGCGCACACCTTCGATCACTCCTTTTAACCACTCTACGGCGCTCTCTGCTTCCGGGTCGGCAGGGTAGTCACTGGCTTCGGGGTAGCGTGCAAGCATTAGAGTCTCGCGTTCACGGCCGATCTGGTTGCCAGTTGCCAGCCAAATCTCTTCGGTGATGAACGGCATCACCGGGTGTGTGGCGCGCAGTATGGTTTCAAGTACCTTAAGCAAGGTTTGCTGGGCACCGGCCTTGGCTGTCGGGTTATCGTCGTCCCACAGGATGGGCTTTGCGAGTTCGACGTACCAGTCGCAGAACTCATGCCAGATAAATTCATACAGCACATTGGCAAGAATATCGAAACGGTAGGTGGCAAACGCCTCCTCGGCTTCGGTTAGCATGGTTCGCGCGCGGCTGAGTATCCAGCGATCTACCAGTGATAGCTCGGTTGCGGCGCTTAAATCAGCGCCTTCGAGGTTCATCAGCACGAATTTGCTGGCGTTCCACAGTTTGTTGCAGAAGTTGCGATAACCTTCGATGCGGCCCATATCGAACTTCACGTCGCGACCGGTTGAGGCGAGTGCGCAGTAGGTAAACCGCAACGCGTCGGTGCCGTAGGCTGCAATGCCATCCGGAAATTGCTTGCGCGTGTTCTTTTCAATCTTAGCGGCCATTTCAGGCTGCATCAGATTGCTGGTGCGCTTAGCTACCAGTGTTTCGAGGTCGACGCCTTCGATCAAATCCAGCGGGTCAAGGCCGTTGCCTTTCGACTTCGACATCTTGGCGCCGTTTTCGTCGCGTACCAGGCCGTGGATGTAGACCTTGCGGAACGGCACCTCGCCGGTGAAATGCAGGGTCATCATGATCATCCTGGCAACCCAGAAAAAGATGATGTCGTGGCCGGTTACCAGCACATCGGTTGGGTGATATTTCTCAAGCTCCGGCGTTTGTTCTGGCCAACCCATGGTGGCAAACGACCACAACGATGACGAAAACCAGGTTTCGAGTACGTCTTCTTCCTGGCGCAGCCCAACATCAGCGCTTAGGCTGTATTTGCTGCGAACCTCGGCTTCAGATCGGGCAACGTAGATTTTCCCGTCGGCATCGAACCACGCCGGAATGCGGTGTCCCCACCATTGCTGACGGCTGATGGTCCAGTCACGAATATCCCGCATCCAGGCGAAGTAGGTGTTTTCGTATTGTTTGGGTACAAACTCAACCGAGCCGTCTTCAACCGCTTTGATAGCGGGCTGTGCGAGTGGTTTGATTTTCACGAACCACTGGTCGGTGAGATAGGGCTCTACGATTGCGCCTGAACGATCGCCGCGGGGCACCTGTAGCTTGTGGTCTTCTACTTTTGCGAGTAAACCCTGGGCATCCAGGTCGGCAACTATTTGCTTGCGCGCGACAAATCTGTCGAGGCCGCGATAGGCCTGTGGTGCGGTGTCGTTAATCGCCGCGTTGTCGGTGAGTATGTTGATCAGCTCAAGATCATGGCGCGCGCCCATTTCGTTGTCGTTGAAATCGTGCGCGGGGGTGATCTTCACGCAGCCGGTACCAAACTCGGCATCGACGTAGCTATCTGCAATCACCGGAATGCGGCGGCCAACCAGTGGCAGCTCGATTTCCTTGCCCACAAGATCTGCGTAACGTTCATCATCTGGGTGCACGGCCACTGCGGTGTCACCGAGCATGGTTTCGGGACGCGTAGTAGCAACCACCAAAAACGCATCGCCGGTTTTTGTTGTTGCGCCATCACACAACGGGTAGCGGAAGTGCCACAGGTGGCCCTGCTCTTCTTCGTTGTTTACTTCAAGATCAGAAATGGCGGTGCCCAGTTCAGGATCCCAGTTAACCAGGCGCTGGCCACGATAGATCAAACCTTCGTCGTACAGCGTGACAAACACCTCGAGCACGGCGGCGGCGTAGTCGTCATCAAGCGTGAAGCGCTCTCGCGACCAGTCAAGTGACGATCCCATACGCCGGAGCTGTTGGGAGATGTTGCCACCAGATTCGGCTTTCCAATCCCATACGCGTTGTTCAAACGCCTCGCGGCCGATGTCGTGGCGGCTTTTGCCTTCGGCTTTGAGTGCACGTTCCACCAGCATTTGTGTGGAGATGCCGGCGTGATCGGTGCCCATTTGCCACAACGTCTGGTTGCCGCGCATGCGCTGGTAGCGAATGAGTGAGTCCATCAGCGTGTGCTGAAAGGCATGCCCCATGTGCAGGCTGCCCGTGACGTTGGGCGGTGGAATAACAATGCTGTAGGGCGTGCTGTTGCCGCCGGTGTCCATGGGCGGCTTGAAATGACCACTGTCTTCCCACGACTTATACAGCGCTTGTTCGATGGCGCCTGGGTTAAATTGATTTTCCATGATTCGGCTAGGGTACTTCTGAATTAGGTCTGTGTCGGTTCGGTGTCAAACGACTCGAGATGGCGCGCGAGCTCGTCGTGAACAGCGTTTACCAGGCGTTGTTGCAGTTCGCCGGCGTGGGACGCGAGTGCCGCGCTGATCCACTCCTGCACCGCGTCATCGATACGCACCCGCAGTGCGTCGCTGAGCTCGTCGGTTTGCTGGGGTGACCACTGGTTTGGGTGTTGTTCTATTAGACCACGCGCGCGGGCCATAACCTGCGCGGTAGCGTCATGAAAATCTGAACCCACAATTGCATCGAGTGCTTTTGCGCTCGACGAGGTGACGGGTGTCGATGTTAGTTCTTCAGGCAGGTCAGCATCTGCCGGCAGAGCATCGGTCAATATCGGCACTTGATCTGCCTGCGTAGCTTCTTGAACCGGCTCCAAATCAACCGACTCCACCTCAATTTGCCAAAGCGCAGAATCGGCAGAAATATCGTTTTCTTCCAGTAGTGCCTTGATTGATTCAAGGTCACCCATCAGGCCGTTTGCTTTGCTTTTCATCGTGTTCCTTAACGGTCCTCGGAGCCGCTCTATGCCTCTTCCCAGTTGCTCATTTCATGGTGATGCAGCGGGTAACCGCAGTCGCGATAGAACTTGTAGCGCTCGCGACCATCGGTTTTGCGCTCGCCAACAATAACTTCCGCAACGCGATCGAAGCGGCCGATGAACTTGGGTACCGAGTCTGCCAGGTTGATTAACACCTGATCACCGACCGGCTCTTTGCCACAGCCGATGAGCACAGGGGTGACGCTTTGGGCCTTGTCAGCGGAGAGGGGAGCACCCACTAGCTCGTGCGCCAAAAACTGCTGGCGTGGATAGTCCCACATTAGCGCGTCAATCTCAGCGGCGTGTTCGCTGTTGTTGGTATGCACATACACCTGGCTCCCGCCCAGCACCGCTTTTGCGGCCAACCGACAGGCAAAGCGAGCCCCGGCAATGAGGCTTAGGTCTTCCAGCAGATAGAAGTCGACGCGTGTCACGCCTGCTCAAGCAGATACTGGAACAACATGGGGACGGGTCTGCCACTGGCGCCTTTGCGGGCACCGGAATGATAGCCGACGCCGGCGATATCGAGGTGCGCCCAAGGGTACGCCTTGGCAAACCGCGACAAAAAACAGGCCGCGGTGATCGAACCTGCCTCACGCCCGCCAATGTTCGCCATATCGGCAAAGTTTGACCGCAGCTGGCTTTGATATTCATCCCACACGGGCATGGGCCAGCCGCGGTCATTCATGTACTCGCCCGCGTCGAGAAGCTGCTTTGACAGTTTGTCGTTGTTCGAGAATACGCCTGCCGCTTTGGAACCCAGTGCGACAACCACAGCGCCGGTAAGGGTTGCGACATCAACCACGGACTTTGGCTTGAAGCGTTCGGCGTAAGTGAGTGCGTCACACAGCACCAGTCGACCCTCGGCATCGGTGTTGAGAATTTCGACGGTCTGGCCCGACATGGTGGTCACCACGTCACCTGGGCGCGATGCCTTGCCTGAGGGCATGTTCTCGGCGGCCGCCACAATAGTTACCAGGTTGATCTTCAGGCCGGCATCAATCACGGCCCTGGTGGCGCCAAGCACACTCGCGGCGCCACACATGTCGAACTTCATTTCGTCCATGGCGGGGCCAGGCTTTAAACTAATGCCGCCGGTGTCGAAGGTGATGCCTTTGCCCACCAGCACATGCGGCTGCTCTTTGGCCTTGCCGCCGTTGTATTGAATGATAATCATGCGGCCGGGCTGAGCGCTGCCCTGGCTGACCGACATAAACGCGCCCATACCCAGCTTGATCATGGTTTTCTCGTCGAGGCTGCGCACACTGACCTTGGCTGCGCTCGACATTTTGCGCGCCACGCGCAGCAGATAATTGGGATGACAAATATTGGGTGGCGTATTGCCGAGGTCGCGTGCAAGGGCCATGCCGTTGTCGAGCGCCTGGGCGCTTTTAACTGCCCGGCGGATGGCCTTCAGGTTATTGCCTTCGCCGTGGAGGCCAATGCTCTTGATCGTCGGCTTGGTAACGTCCTGTTTCTGGGCGTCAAAGCTGTAAAAGGCGGTGCTGAGGCTCGCGCAGGCATTGCGAGCGCTCCAGGCGGCGCTGCTTGCACCCGGTGCGTCCGTCACATTTACGCCAGACAAGGCCCAGATTGCGTCTTTGCCCGGCGTGGTGGTCAGGGCAGCGGAGGCTGCGGCCAGCATTTTCCGATAATCGGCTGCGCTGGTTTTCTTGGCCGTAACGCCGCCAACCACCAGAGCTCGCTTGATCGAGCGGGTCAGTACCAGATGGGTCGTTTTGCCGGGCTTGTTGCTGAAATCGCTCAATGCGAGGTTAGCTGCGGCGCTAACGCCCAGATCTTTAGCCAGGGCCTTGGCCTGTGGGAGGGTAACTACCAGGCAATCTGTCTTCTGCTTGGCAAGGCTGCCGGTCTTGGTGGAATACTTCATAATGCGCATCGTCGTGAAATTACGGCGCTAGTTTAATTGAAAGCAGGTGTTACTTGTATGGTGGCCGCCCGGTACGCGTTGCGCGAACTGCTGAGCGTGTTTTTGGTGGTTGCACTGGTGCTGCTGCTGATTGGGTTAGGTGGCCGGTTTGTCGGCTATTTGCAGGACGCAGCCCTCGGCAAATACTCCGGTGATGTGCTGTTTACCTTGCTGGTGTTCCGGCTGCCCGAGTTTCTGCAGCTGATATTCCCCTTTGCGCTGTTTCTGGCGGTGCTTATGACCTTCTCGCGCTGGTACGCCGACAGTGAGATGACGGTTTTGGTGGCCGCGGGGGCCGCACCGGGGCAGGTTCTGGTCTGGGCCCTGCTGGGGGCAGTGACCATTGCGGTTCTGGTTGGCGTTATGAGTTTGCTGATTACCCCCAGATACGCGCTGGCGCTTGATAAAACGTTGATCGAACAGCGGGAAAACCGCGAGTTTGAGGCCCTCACACCGGGGGTCTTTCACTCCCTGTATCGGGGCAAGCGGGTGACCTATACCGAGTCGATGGATGAGGCCAGGCAAAACCTGCGCAATGTGTTTATTGGCGAGCGTCATGAGAGCGGCTCCAGAACGACCATCTGGGCTGAGTCGGGCAGTCAGTATGAAGATCCGACCACTGGCAGTCGCTTCCTGGTGCTGCACAACGGCCGGCGCTACGAGGGTATTCCTGGCCAGGGCAGTTATCGCCTGTTGCGCTTTGATCGTTTAAGTCAGCGCGTTGAGACGCCGATCATTGAGCGGCGCGAAGCGAAAGTGCGCACCGTAGCAACGCAGCAGTTACTGATTGGTGACACGGGCGATTCGGCCGAGCGCCAGGCAGAGCACACAGCGGAGTTGCATTGGCGTATTGCCTTGCCAATCATGACGCTCATTGCGGCCTTGCTCGCCTTCACGCTCGCCAAGGTGCGGCCCCGCGAGGGGCGTTTTGCCCGCGTTTTGCCCGCCATTGGCCTGTTTATTTTGTACTACCTTTGTTTGCTGTTGCTTAAGCAGGCCATCGGCGATGGCGATGTGCCCGGGGCAGTGGGGTTGTGGCCTGTGCACCTGCTGTTCATTGGCGTTGGCTATGTGCTGTTTCAGCGCGCACAGCGGCCGGCGGCCACATGACTATGCTCTCGCGGCACATCGTTCTGCACGTGTTGGGCGGCATCGCCGTTGTGTTGTTTGCCTTCATGGCGTTAGTGAGTTTGTTTACGCTGATTGACGAACTCGGCGAAGACGACGCCGGTTACGGGGCGTTGGCTGCGGTGCAATACGTGCTGCTCACGTTGCCACGACGCGCCTACGAAATGCTGCCTTACGCTGCCTTTATCGGGGCTTTGCTTGGCCTTGGACAACTCGCGAACCACAGCGAACTGGTGGTCATGCGAGCCTCGGGTTACTCCACTACCCGAATATTCGGGGCGGTGTGCATCCCTGCGGCGCTGCTGCTTGTGTGCAGTTATTTGCTTGGCGAATACGTGGCCCCCGCCACTGAGGCGCGAGCCACCAGTCTGAAGGCCATTGCCGTGCAGTCTTCCAGCGACACGCTGTATATCGATGGTGGGCACTGGTATCGCGAGGGTGGCCTGTACGTCAACGTCGATGGCATTACCGATGCGGGCGAGTTGCGCGGGGTGATTCTTTATGACCTTGATGCCGAAAACCGTTTGCGCAATGTCAAGCGCGCCGCCCGCGCTGTGTATCAGCCGCAAGCAGGGGACACGCCAGACAGTCAGCATATTTGGCGTCTGCTGGATGTTAAAGAAACCCTGTTTGGCGCCGACATGAACGCGGTCACCGAGTACGCCGAATACCGATGGCACAGCAACGCAGACCCACGGTTGCTAAGTGCCCGGGCATTGCTTCAGCCGCAACGCATGTCGCTGCGCAATCTGTTTTATCAGGTGGACTATATGCAGCGTGAAGGGTTAACGCCCGTGCGCTACGAACTCGCGCTGTGGTCGAAGTTGTTGCAGCCCTTTGCCGTCATCGGCCTGTGTTTGCTGGCGCTAAGTTTTATTCTGGGTCCCTTGCGCGAGCGCGGGCTGGGCGTGCGCCTGAGCGTTGGCGTGATTGTGGGGTTGTTGTTTAAGTACCTGCAAGATCTGTTTGGCCCGCTGGCGATGGTCTACGGCCTATCGGCTTGGCTTGGGGTGTTGATACCCATTGCCATCTGCTGGGCGCTCGGGATTATTGGTTTTCGACGAATTGGTTAGCTATGCGCACGATGCGGGTCTTTGATAACAAATCGCCCCAGCTGCGCTTTTGCGGATCGAGCAGTATCCACAGGTAACCCAGGCCAAAGCAGATGATGCTCAGGCACGCTCCCAGAAACCGTAAGGTGACCTGAGTGAGGGTGAGCGGGGGAATAACCGGGTCCCCGTCAGGGCCAGCGACCGCATTGGGTTGCAGTTCGAGATGCCACGCTAGCATGCCCAGTGTTTTGCGATTGCGCAGCCAAAAAAAGGCAAAGAAGCCAAAGCTCTCGAGAAACAGCAGGCTTTGCAACAAGGCGCCGCCAACGGCTGCGTTGTTGATTGCCACCATGAAAAACAGGGTGGTTAGCCATATCGCAATGAGCAACAGAGAGTCGTAGATCATGGCGCCGATCCGCCGCAGAAAACTGGCGCTAGGCAGGTTGTCGCGTTCTGCGTGCGTGAGCTCTGGCGGCGTTTCGGGAGTAGACGGTGTGCTCAAATCAGGATGGTGTCTCAGGTGTGGGCAGCGGCTGCAACTGGCTTGGGCAACGCATCGAGCTGATGCTGGCGGCGCTTGATCTGGCGCTTGTAGGCGCTAATCAAATAATCCTCGTCGGCCGTGGAGCGCACGCTCAGTCGATTCAGGCGCAGCTGGTAGTCGAGAATCTCTTTCAGCAACTCGGCCGCGCGTACACCTGTGGCCTGCGTGTGCGTTGTTGCTGCCCGTGCCTCTTCGGCGGGCTGAGGCAGGGAGCGATTTTTTGCGGCAGATACGGCCATTTCGGTTCTCCTGATGCGCAACGAGCGCGTCTGTCTAGCTCTCGCTAGAGCTCTGGCGAAGAGCAGGGCGCAAACAGGACCGAAATAAACCCAGGAAACGCCCGTGCTCGTGAAAGCGCCGGAGCGATCCTGGAAAACGGCTGTCCTGGCCGCGCTGGTGGTCACCTTATTAGCCCTCTTAACGGGACGTGTGACCTACCCACTCGGCGTCGGCCGAGCGGTCTGCTTGCACAGACGCGGGAGAATGTAGCCGCTGAATTGATCTAAATCAAGAATTAAATAAAGTTTCTAATCTATTGATTTTACGAAGAAAATAGGGTTGTGGATAACTCTCAATCAAAGCTTGCTGTGCGATCCGCAATGCGCACGGGCGAATCGATGTAGTCGTGCTGGGTCATCTGGGTTGCTGCATCTCGGTCAAACACACTACCCCAGACCCGTTTGCCGTCGTCGGTTAGCGCCGCGACATGACCGCTGGCCGGGCCCTCGCCGTCGTACATCACGACAAAGCTCTCCGTGGTCGCCGTGCCGGTGAAATTTTCGGCCAGTTCGCGAGTGGGCTCGGCGTTGACCCGGGCTTGCACGTCTTCATGGCGGAATGGCTGCTCTGGTGGCGTTGCCGAATACACGCCGAAGGCGTGCTTGGTCAGATAGCCACCGTTCGCGGTTACCAGGTTTTTGCTATCGGGCTGGGCGCGGGAGACTTCCGCCATCGTCGCCACCGAGTGCATTACGTAGTTGTTCAAGGGGCCGCCGGCAAAAGTTAAGCCGCCGGTTACGGTGAGTGGGGTGCGGTCGGTTAAACCGAGTTCTCGCGCGGCCACCTGCACGGCCACTGGAAAACAGGAATACAGGTCGACGTGGCCAAGGTTACTGGCCTCTACACCTGCCAGTTCTAAACAGCGATTGCCCGCATGACGAATGGCGGGCGAGCTGTGGAGGTTGTCGCGGTTCGATACGTAGTAGGTGTCGTGGGCGTCGGTGCCGGCGTGCAGATACACCCAGCGATCCTCGGCAATGCCCATCGCTTTTGCCGTATCGGTAGAGCACATGATGAGCGCAGCACCTTGATCGACACTGTTATTCGAGTTCATCAGCTTGGGGTAAATGTGCGAGACCGGTCGGTTGGTGGCAGACAGATTCAGGATCTCTTCTGCCGTCACTGCCTTCTTCAGCCAGGCATTAGGGTTGTTCGCTGCAACGGCTGCGAAGCTGGCCCAGAGTTCGGCCACCTTTTGCATGTGCGCGGCATGGTTTTCGCCCGTGGCGTGGCGCAGGGCGTTTTCAAATAGGGGGTAAAACTGAATGGGCGCGCCAATTTTGCACTGCAGTTCTTCCTCGTGCGCCATGGGAACCTCTTCGCCAAACACCCGGTCGGGCGCACCACCAACAGCTTCCCAACGCAGCTTGGCACCCGCCTTTCGTGCTTTGGCCTGGGTGTTGCCGCACTCGGCACCGGTGATCAGCACTACCTTTTGGGCGCCCGATTGAATGTCTAGTGCAGTCTGATTGACCACGCTCTGCACGTAGTTGCCACCGTACTGGCTGATTGCGGTTTCTGCCCCGGGAATGCCGAGCTGGTCGCGCAATATGGCGCCGGGATTGGTGTAGGGCCAGCGACCGCGGACCACACGTACGGCCGTGGCGGCGTCCAGAATTTTGGGGTTGCCGCAGTCGATGGCCGCGGCCTGTAGCGCGTCATACATCAGCTCCAGCGGTTCTTTGTGCTCTTGCCAGTCAGTGATGCGCTGTTCGTTCTGGGCCACGCCCACTAAAATTGGGGTGTTAGCCATAGTGTTCTCCCGGTTCTTTAGTCTCTTCCTGGCCACGTATAATAGCCCGAGAGTGGCGCGCCAACACGCCGGCGTTGTTATTGGTTATGCGCTTCAAACCCGGCGGAAGAAGAGGACAAAACTGACCATGTGGAACCCAAGGTTCAGGCCATCGATGCTGCTGCGTCTCTTGGCGATGGCTACTCGCACGCTTGCAGTGCTGGTTGCGGTCTTTGGCTTTAATGCTGCCTGGGCGCCCGCGGCACTCGCCTGGAACGAGTCGGGTCACCGTATTATTGGTGCTGCTGCCGCCGAGCACATGGCGCCGGAACTCAAAGCAACCATTGCTGCTGCCCTGCGGGCTCATCCGCGTTACACCAAAGACCTTGAGCGCTATCGGCCGCGCAACCTGGGTGGGCTCACTGAGTTTGAATGGTTACTGGGGCAGGCGGCGCAATGGCCTGATCGGATCCGACGGTTTAATAACGAACCTTTCTACCGCCGCAAGGGGCTGGTTGAAAAGTATCACCGGGGACGCTGGCACTATATTAACTTGCCGCTGTATCTGCGTGATGCGGACGCCGTCCTGAACATTGCTGACCCGACGCTTGTGATTGACAGTGATAACCCCGACAACGCGCTTGCCGCACTTGCGTTTATTCGAACGCAGCTCCTCGATCCGGCGGTGTCACTGACGGACAAGGGGTTATGGATTAGCTGGGCGCTGCATTTAATCGCTGATGTGCATCAGCCGCTGCATACCACCGCGATTTTCGAACGCTCGCGTTGGCCCCGTGGGGATCGTGGTGGCAACGAGGTAAAGATCAAGGGCAGCGGTAAAGACGGTCGGCTCGATAGCCTCCATTATTACTGGGACAGTGCGATCAGCAACGTCCGTAAATCGCGGGATATCAAACGGCTGGTGGGCGTGCTGAACAAACAGCAGGTGTCTGAACAATTGAGTGCGGTAGTGGACCCGGTGGTATGGATTCGTGAGGGCAACGACACGGCAAGGAAAGTGGTGTATGGGCCGTTGCTCGATCAGTTACGGGACTCATCCGTGGTTGCGATAAGCAATGAGTACACGCGACAGGCGCATTCGGTGGCGCTTGCCAAGGGCGCACTGGCGGCGCGGCGCACGGCTCTATGGTTGCAAGAGGGGCTTGTAGAGGCGTTGCAAGATAACAGCAACTAGCTGCCGTCGATCAGGCGTAGAGCGTCAAGGGTATGCGGTGTGGTTCAGTCGGGCTGTCAAAGGCTTGTGAGTCGGTCCAAAGGTAGCGCGAAGAATCTGTCAGTGCGACCGTTTTAGTGTGCGTCAGGCAACGCGGATCTGCCGGACGGCTGTCGTCTGCAGAGGTTTCAAACTCGAACACTTGCAGGGCGTTGGTGTCGCAGTTCATCAGGGTGACCCCGGGGCGATGCCGCGGTGACAGAGTGCCCGCGTTGATGTGGGTGAGCCCCGGGTAGTCGAGCACTACGCGGTAGTGCATGTGGCCGTTTACGAACAGTTGGTAGCCGCCATGCTTGATAAGTTTGTCTAGCCCCTTGCTGCGCTCTGGCGGCATGCGCTCAGAACCGGGCCACACTTTGCCGAGGTCGTTGTCGAGCACGCCGTGACATAAAAGCAGTCGGCCTGCGCTGGTGTCTATGTTGCGCTGAGTTGGCAGGGTAGAGAGGTAGCGGATGGCTGTTTTACTCAACTCGCAACGCTTGTGTGCGTCCTGGATGTGACGCACGCGGTCATCGAGCATCCAGCGGTCGTGGTTGCCGCGCACGGTTTTAACGTTGTGGGTAAGCAACAGCTCGATACAGCGCTCGATATCACCGGGACCATCACAGAGATCGCCGGTACACAGCAGAGTATCCGCGCCAGCACGAAGAAGGGCAGAGATCGCGGTTTCGAGGCGCGCGTGTTCTGCGTGGACATCGCCAATGAGGCCAATGCGGCGTGCCACCTGGTTAGGCGGGGAACTTTCAGTAGTTCGGCAATCTTGTTCCATGGCGGAAGCTTATAGGGGGCTGGCGAAATTTGTGTGAAAAGGCAGTCTCAGGTGCTGTTGGGCGCGAGGACACCCAGAGCGCGCAGACGAGCGAGGGTGCGGGGCGGCAGTTCCAGGCCGGCCGCGGCCAGCTTTTCAGTATCCAACAGATTGGTGATCACCGGCCACATTTCCCACTGGTCACCGTGGCGCCGCAGGTTGGCCTCGATTTGGCTCGCAAGGCTTTGCGCCATACAGGGTACGGAGCGCTTAGTCCGCGCGCCGGAAGAATCTGTCAGAACGGGTTGAATGAACGCACCAGCCGTTACCACGCGCTCGCCAGTATCCGCGTAGTGCGAAAATAGGGGCAGCACCTGCGCTCCGGCTAGCCTCGCCATGGCGAGTGGCCCCGACGTTAACTGAAAAGGCAGATCAAACAGGTTCACATCCACGGTTGTGCCGAACTCTCTGGGTACATCCACAAAGGTGACCAGGATGGCTTGCTGTTTTAGCGCGCGCACAATGCGTTTTGCGGGCCGATCGCTGAGCCGGTGGATAACGAGTGTGTGGCCGTACTGGCGGAAGTGCCGGTAGGCGTCCTCTTCAATTTTGGACCATTCCGCCAGTTTGATGATGTGAATTTCGCGTTCGAGCGGGATGAGTTTTAGTACAGCGAGCAGGCCCGCCAGATAGTCGCCCTGATGCAGCGTTAGCATTACCAATGGTTGGTCGGCGTCGGCGAGCGCCCGGTACACCTTAGGCAAAAACTCTGGGCGGGCAGCCTGCCATTCGCTTGCTCTACTCATTAAACGGTAGTTGTTGCGCTGTCGGCCCTTGGCGCCAAAACACCGTTGAGCGATCTGCTGCGCTCGTCGCTTTGGTTCTGCGAGCGTCAAACGGATCGCAAAGGTGGTCTGTTGGATGTGGTTGCGGCCAAACAGCCGAAAGGCCCAACGGCAAGCCGCGTCAGCAACGGCCGCCGAGAAACGCCGCGGCAGCACATAGGCGAAGCTCTCCGCCAGAGTGTTCATGTGGCGAGTTTTTAGCATCAGACCTGTTGTTCCCGTTGATTCCCCGTTTCCTCGGTAGCTTGTTGAGCTGCTGTTTGGTGATGCAGTTGCAGAGAATGATCTGCCAGTTCATGAATCGCCTCCCGGTGGGAAACCACCAAAAACGTGTAACCCTGCTCGCGCAGTGCGGTGAAGATGGCAGTTTCGGCCGCGGCGTCCAGGTGCGCGGTTGCCTCGTCTAGAATCAATAATTCCGGTTCGGCGTAGATAGCGCGCGCTAACAAAACACGCTGTTGCTGCCCGGCGGATAGTGCGATACCGAGTTCCCCCAGTTGTGTTTCCCACTTCAGGGGCAGTTGTTCGACCATGCTGTTGAGACCGGTCATTGCGCCGGCATTGGTGAGTCGCTGGTCATCGGTATCGGCAGCGAACATGGTGATGTTGTCAGCGATGCTGCCAGCCAGAATGCCGTCGTGTTGGGTGACGCTTGCAACCATTGAGCGCCATGCAGCGAGAGGTGACTCTCCCAGTGTTCTGCCTTGCAATTGAACGCTGCCGGTTTGCAGAGGCGTGAGTCCCGCGATGAGGCGCAACAGGGTGGACTTGCCACACCCTGAGGGCCCACCAATGGCCAGACTCTCACCCGCGGGGAGTTCCAGGGATACGTTACGCAAGAGTTGCCCACGATCGGGGTACGCAAAGCTGAGCGCATCCACAGTGAGCAGTGCGGATTTGGGTGCCGGTGTTGGCAGTGGGCCGGTAATTGCAAGAGGTTCGGGGTCGGTTAGTGCGATATCGCTCAGGCGGTCAAGGTGCACGCGTAGCAGGCGAAACTCCATGAGGTAGTTGACGAGGCCTGCAATCCGGTCTTTGAACTGGTTTTTGTAGGCAATGAAGGCGTACAACATGCCAATCGTCATAGGATCAGCCAAGCCATTAGCGCCCTGAATAATCAGACTCGCGCCCAGATAGATCACCAATACGTTTTCCAATCCAAACAACAGGGCTTGAGCTTGGCTAAAAGTTAAACTCAGCCGCGCGATTCGTATGGCGGTATTTACTTCTGTGGAGTACGCCTTCTCCCAGAGTCGTTTGCGTGTTTGCTCTTTGCCGTAACTTTTTAGGCTGTTGATGTGCTTGATGGATTCCAGAAACAACCCCGACTGCGCGGCAGAGGCGAGGAGGTGTTCAGAATTGGCTTCGCGTTGCGGTGTGAACATCAAAAGCCGCAAAGCGAGATAGAGAGCGACCGACAGGAGGACTACTAGCGTAAGGCTGGGCGCGTAAAGCCACATGATGACGACAAAGCACACCGCCATAACACCATCTATCACACTGAACGCAACGCCCTGCGTGAGAAATCCGCGGAGCTGTTCGAATGATGAGAAGCGCGAGGCAATGTCTCCGGTCTGGCGGGTAGCGAACCAGCCCAGAGGCAAGCTCAGCAGCCGTTCTAACAGGCTTGATGCCATCATGAATGACAAGCGCTGGCCGAATACCGTACCCGTCCAGGAGCGTAGCGCCGACAGAACGACCTCAAGGGTTGTAAGCAGAGCAAAACCAACGGCTAGCACGACCAGAAAGTCAGCATCTGCACGGGTTAGCACGTCGTCGACCACGGTTTGGATGTAGTAGGGGCTAAGCAGCGCGAGCGCCTGCAGCGCAAACGACAGAGCAACGATTTTACCGAGGTAACCGCTCAGCGCTTTGCGGCTGGGAATAAAATCGCGTAGTGCAAGTCTGCGCTGGGCTGGTTTTCGAGTGAAGTTTAGGGCGGGCGCAAGCTCGAGCCCAATACCCGTGAAATGCTGACTAATCTCGGCGAAGGTATAGCTTCGTCTCCCGACCGCCGGGTCGATGGTCATGCACTGACGCCAGCCAACTTTTTCCAAAACAACGTAGTGGCTGTAGTCCCAATGCAAAATGCAGGGCAATTGCAGGTCTGCCAGTTCGTCCAGTTCGAGGCGCACGGCGCGCGGAGCCATGCCGTGCTGACTGGAGATTTGCATTAGTTTTTGCAAACTCACGCCGGCATCCGGGCCAGGGTTTTCTGCTCGCAGCTGACGAAGGGGAGTGTCGTGACCGTGCCAGCTAAACAACATAGCCAGACAGGCGAGGCCACACTCAGCCTTCTCGGCTTGTAGTTGAGGCTGCAGTTTTTTGCCGAAGCCAAACATCAGAGGGTTCTTCGCCAGGCCAGCAGTAGGGGCTCAAACAGGCGTGCGACGAGCAGGCTGTTGTCGAGTTTGATATCGGCGGTGAGATTCATACCGGGTTTTATGCGTCGATACAGCGGGTTGGTTTTGTCGATATCGACGGTGACTGCATAGGCTGGACCCTGTCCTTCCCAGGGTGCACCAAGCTCTCGCAGAGTGAGGGGGCTAACGTTGATGTGACTGATCTCGCCACCCAGCATGCCGTGTTTCTGATGGGGAAATGCATCAATCATCAGATTTACGCGTTGCCCAACCTGCAGGTCGCCTGCTGCATGGGAGCTGGCCCAAAGCTTGGCGCGGTAGCTGCTGCGGGTTCTTACCATCGTGATCAGCGGCGTTTCAATGCCGGCGGTGGCGCCAGTTTGTCTCTGGATACCCGTTATAAATCCTTTACTTGGCGCGACAATGCGTTGTTCGAAGCGCATCTGTAACTGCTCGCGTTCGCGCGCGTTAGCACCGAGTTGGGCGTCGATGTCGCGTAGTCTCGATTGCAGAACCTCATGCCCTGTCTGGTTATCGAGCACCAACGACTCAAGTTGCTCGTCGATGCCAAGCAGTGCGCGTTCGTGGTCTGTGACAGCTGCGGCCTGCTGCAGCTCGCGCTGGTCGAGTTCTTCCAGGTCCGAAAGCGACAGATGCCCGGTCGCAAATAGCTCGGCACCGCGGGCTTTTTGTTCTTGCGCAATCTTGTGTAGCTTGCGAGCGGTGGTTGTTATGCGCAGCAGGTTGCGCTTACTGTGCTTCAGGTGTCGCCGCTTGCCGGTGATCTTCTCTTGCTCGATAGCACCGCTTTGCTTTGTAGCGGTGCGGGCTTGCTTTAGTCGTTTCGCTTGTTCGTGTAGACTTTGCAGGAGCCGCTTGTAGCCCGAATGCTGCTCGGTGTCTGAGGCGGAGGTAAGCTGTTCTGCATGGAGCACCGCCAGAAGCTGGCCTTTCTCGACTCTTTCGCCTTCGCTAACGTGCAACGCAGTTACCATGCGGCGAGCGTTTGGATAGAGTTTTAGCTCGCCGCCAGACAGTTCAGCTCTACCAGTCACGGTCGCCTTGCGCGCTACCTGTTGGCTGCCGGCGTAGACAAGCCCAGCGGCAAGCAGGGCACAGATGCTGTAAATAAGCGCGCTGGTAGTGAATGGTGAGCGCGAAAAAGCAGCGCACTCTCGACGTTTTCCTGCGAGAGTGGGTTCGATACGAAAAAGGGGTTGGTCTGGCACGGCGAGACTCGAATTAGCGGCGAGTGATCACCTTATTCCTTCAGCGTGTAGTGCCCTCAACGAGGTTGGCCGTTAGGGCTGTGCGAAATTTCTTTTTGGGGATTGGCCAGACGCCGTAAGTGTCTTCATTGGCACCCTCTATAGGTTCTGTAACGTTGATTAACTGCCAGTCGATAGGTTGGTCGCTGAATATTGCTTCAGTCATAAGTGATTCTTTGTCTGGCAGTTTGATGCGGGCGAAGAGGGTGGTATCTGCGCTCATCAGATACGCCGTTGCGGGTCCGGAGGGTAAGGAGGCTTCCGGTTCGCCAAGATTCGATTGCAGAGCGTTATCGCGCTCAACGGCGAGCCAGAGTTCCCGCAGTTCTGCGCTGCCCGATTCTTCGGCCGAGTACTGTCTTAGTCTCTTAAGCGCGGCATTGTGGTTTCCTAACCAATAGTCTGCTCGTGCGATTGGCCAGTTGAAAAGGGTGTTTGTTGGTAGTAACTCAGTAGAGCGTTGTCGGACTGCGCGCACTTCGTCTTTGTTCGTATCAGGCAGGTCTGGCAGGGCAGTTGAAGCTAACATGTTTAGGAAGTTCTCTTGTGTTGCAGTGGCGTTTAGTACCAACAATTTTGGGTGTTGAAAGTACGCAAAAGTGTGCCCGACCCAACTCAGGAATAAAGCCAGTCCACTGACCAAAATGGTCCACTGTGCTCGATCGTGCCAACCGCGCTTGTCGCCTGATTCGAACAACCAGTACATTGCGTAGCCGGTGCCGAGGCCTGCCAAATGAACATAGCCTCCGTACCAGGGGTACCTCAGTGAGAGGAAAAACTCGAGGCAGAGCACGAGATAAAGTGCTTTTTGTCGGGGCTGCCGGACCATGGGGTTTAGGTTTTTATCCCGGTAACGCTGCGCGGCGAATAGAAAGCCAAACAGACCCATAATAGCGCCGGATGCGCCAATGACCACGCTGAGCTCCTTACCAAGACTGCCGAGAACACCACCGATGACTGCCGAGGCGATTAATACGCTACCCAAAGTTCTGTTAGAAAAGCTCTGACCAAGGATTTCTGTTAGCAGGGCGAGAGAGAACAGGTTTATGCAGAGATGAATATTGTTGGCGTGCACCCAGGCGTAGCTCATTGCGCGGTAAACTTCGCCTTCGGTGGCAATTGCTGCGCTGTAACCACCACGTGCCAGAAGATTGAAGAACACAAACTCGCTGGGGCCCTGTAGTAGAAAGTGGCAAGCGATAAGTAATGCAGCATAAGCCACAAAAATCAGTCGAATGGGTCGGAGTATTTTCGGGGTAGGAAGCTGCTTCTGGACTGGTAGTGCTTGAGTCAGGCGTTGCCACACTTCCTCAGACAGTCCCAGGTTCGATAGTTGAAACTGCCGTTTCGCTGTACCCACCACGATATTATTCTTGTTTTTGTTTAGCCATAGCCAGTAATCGAGGGGCTCAGCAGAACTGTCGTACCCACCTTTCACTAGCGAATTGGGTAACTTTATTTGTGGTGAAAGAGTGGCTAGCTCGGCAGGAAAGCTCGCAAAAACTGTATATGCAAATAAGGCCGCTGCTAGTGCGAGTAGAACACTTCCCAGAAC